>NZ_JAVRBM010000087.1:0-37926 GCF_034531255.1 Nostoc sp. ChiQUE01b
TGAGTGCTGAGTGCTGAGTGCTGAGTGCTGAGTGCTGAGTGCTGAGTGCTGAGTGTTCTTACTTAGTTAGTATTAAAGTCTTAAAAAAATTTAAAATTTTTTTTGTTGAATTTTAAATTCCCAGGCGAAACCTGGGAATCCTTATTTTGGGGAGAATATCACATTTAAGCAGGCAAACTGTTTGGTTGTGGGTATAAGGAAAATTTAACAATGCCAGTATTAACAACTCAAGTTAAGACAGATAAATCCGTTCATGGAGAGGACTGTAAAACTCAACAGCATAGTAGCAATACTACTACAAAGGTACAATTGCAATCTGTAACCAAGACTTATGCTAACGGCACTCACGCCTTATTGAATGCAAACCTTAAGGTAAAAAAGGGAGAATTTCTATTTATCACGGGGCCAAGTGGTTCTGGAAAATCAACGCTCTTGAAACTGCTGTATGGCGAGGAGTTGCCTACACAGGGAGAAGTAATTGTTGATGAATGTAATGTAGCGGATTTGCGGGGTGATCGCTTGTCATTATTGCGGCGACGAACTGGTATTGTGTTTCAAGACTACAAACTCATTAGCCAACGAACAGTAGCAGAAAATGTCACTTTTGTGCTGCAAGCTCAAGGGTATACCCGTAAAGAAATTCAACGACGTTTAGAACCAACCTTAAAACTGGTAGGTTTGCTGAGTAAAGCTGACTGTTTTCCAGATCAACTGTCTGGAGGAGAACAGCAACGGGTGAGTATTGCCCGTGCGATCGTTGGTACACCACCCTTGTTGTTGGCAGATGAGCCGACTGGAAATCTCGATCCAGATAATTCCTGGCAAGTAATCCAGATTCTCCAGAAGTTAAATTCCTTTGGGGCTACGGTAATTGTCACCACCCACAATGAACAATTGGTACGGCGCTGCAATCATCCGGTAGTGCAAGTTTGTAATGGAAGGTTGTCTCAAAAATAGTTATTTGTCATTAGTCATTAGTCATTAGTCATTAGTCATTTGCAAAGGACGAAGGACAAAGGACAAATAATTAATAAACCTGGTGCTTGATTTTTGCTGATATCGGTGTGAAAATTGTTGCTGTTTTGGGGGGTAGCACTTGTAGGCGATCGCAGGCTTGTAAACTCTTAAAAGCTGCCTCTCGCACTACAACTTCTTCCTCTCGACTGAGTAGCAGTTGCAAGCATTGGACAATATCTTGCTGCACTGAAGAATCAACTCGCTTACGGCTGATCAATTTAGTTAGTTGACCTAAAGCAATCAACCGCTTCAATGGATCTTTTTCTGTTAAATTTACCAACAAGCGATCGAGGTGGTCTTCTTCTCGATTTTCATAGAAGTTGACAATTTGCCATACCAATAAAATTAAAGCTAACAGGGTTCCTACACCTTGCACAATCGCACCAGCAGCAATCCAGTGACTGTGAGAGTCAACCCATATTGCCGCTGCCATGTAAGTGCTGACAGTAGCAATACCACCACTGATGACTGCTAAAACTAACCGACGATTTGAACTATTTAAGAACTTGCGTATTTTAGACCAGCGCAATTGCCAGTCCCACTCCTGCATTGAGTAAACCAATACCATTACTCCAATGCCGATAAAAAGAGCCAGTAGCAGTTTCCAGTTCCACAACAACATGGCAATGATAATTGTCAGGAACCCAAGAAAGCCCCCAGGGCCAGAGAAACGTTTAAATGTTTGCTGCTTTATGGCTCCCTTTGTCTTGAATTTTGTCAGCGACCAGTTCCAGTTGAGGATTTGGTTGATCAATTGCTGCCAAGAAGACGAAGCCTGTGCCACAGTGTTTACCTACTTGATTACGAAATTACCTATTGTATAAGTTTTACTATGGATTAATAAAGGATGAAGGCTCAAATCACAAAATGCCCGGTTTTATAGACGGATAGTAGACTAATACAGCACAGCGCAAATAAGATACCATTTTCAATTGCTCAGAGCAAGGGCATTTTGTACGTAAGTCTTAGTTAAAGACAAAAACGAAAGTTATCAAGGGTGAATTGACCATCAAAAGTACAAAAGGTAACGCTGTAAATGTTATTCACATTTATAGATAATAAGGTATTGGGGGAAATTGGCGAGTCGGAATTGGCAAGATTAGAGCCTGGTAGTGCAGTTTGAGCAAGTAGTTGCCGATCGCGATCGTAGGCGGAAAGCACTAGCCGTTGCGAACTAGTGACAAAGGCACTAACCGAATTAACTGGACGCAAGAAAGTAGCTTCTAAAAATCCGCTTTTGGGCGCTCCCATTAAGACTATTAGCCCTGAATAGGTTGGAAATGCTGGATTTGATGGCTGTATTGCTAGAGAATTGTGAAAAATGACTCCCCAACGTTCATATTGGCGCTCTACTGCTTCAAAACACTTCAAGTCTTCTAAGTCTAAACAAATACAAGTAGGTACAGTAAGTCTGGTAGCATCAAGAACTGGTTCGACCTGACCCCGCCTAGCTGAAGCTTTTATTTCGTTTTGTATATTAAAGTTGTCAAGCGCAAATTTAGCGTCTTCAATCGTTAATAGTTTATTTGATTGAAGAGTAGCCTGCTTTACCATGACATCCCGCCTTACCATTACTTAGATAATAATAATTATTTATACATTAAAAGCTATTGTTTCTACATATATTGAGTAGAATTAACAGCTTATTAAAATAAGCGTTTTAACTATTGTTGGCGTGTTGACGCTCAAAATTATTTATGGGTTTTTTGATAGACTACCATAAAAACTTATGCTGGATTAACGCTGGAGCGATCCTTGCTACCATGAAAAACCCTTATAAAACAGTAATTTCAACGTTAAGTTACTTGAGAAGTATGAAAAAAAGCACCAAATCTTTACAAGTAATCCAGTAATTTTATATCTACTTAATCTGACGCTAGCGATAAGTCTTAGAATAATTGGTTCGCTAATAATAACAATGAGTGGGGAGTTTGAACTAAACACATGAAGAGTGCTGAGTTAAAAGACTGCCTACAAAGGACGTTGTTTTTACTAAGTACACAGATATTGAGTACTTTTTAATTTACTCAGCACTGAGGGCGGTAAACATTTAGGGTGACTAAAGGGGAGGCGGATAAATTATCAAATCTTCTCTTCTTGTACTTACGTCGTAGATATCGTGTCTTATACCAATTCAATTAATGATTGCAACACATCCTTGGGTAAAGACGCGACGCCAGTCGCTACAACGGGGGGAACCCCCGCAACGCGCTGGCTCATGAATCGCGTCTCTACAAATGGTCTATTTATCGCATTCTTTTTTCCAATTGGTATTACTTGTGCCAACGAACCACTACAGTCAACCAAAAATACTTATGTTTCAACCACTAGGATTTGAACAACGCTCTATAGATACCTCACTAGGTAGAATGGTATATTACGCTGCTGCTGGAGCACCTTGGGAGGATGATGGAACTGCCAAAGACGATCGGGAAACTTTGGTATTCCTGCACGGCTTTGGTGGTGGGTCTTCTGCTTACGAGTGGTCGAAAGTTTATCCGGCTTTTGCGGCTGAATATCGGGTCATTGCGCCAGATTTGCTCGGTTGGGGTAGGTCTGAACATCCAGCACGTAGTTACAAGATTGAGGATTATTTGACCACGATTCGGGAGTTTTTCGAGCAGACTTGTACTGGGCCGGTAACAGCGATCGCTTCTTCTTTGACCGCAGCATTTACAATTCGGGTAGCAGCAGATCGTCCTGATTTATTCAAGTCTTTAATTCTTACCACCCCCGCCGGACTTTCTGATTTTGGCGAAGACTATTCCCGTAGTTTGTTTGCCCAGTTCGTTAGCGTTCCCATTGTCGATCGTTTACTTTACAGCACTGGAATTGCTACTAGTGGCGGCATTCGCGGCTTCTTAGAACAACGGCAATTTGCTCAATCCAATCGAGTTTACCAAGAAATTGTAGATGCTTATCTACAATCCGCTCAACAGCCTAATGCTGAGTATGCAGCACTGTCCTTTGTTCGTGGCGATTTGTGCTTTGATTTATCCCTTTACATTCAACAATTAACTACTCCCACCGCCATTATTTGGGGACAAAAGTCAGAATTTACAGGGCCCTCAATTGGTCGCCGCCTTGCCGAAATCAATCCTCAAGCAATCCGATTTTTTCAACAGTTGGAAGATGTCGGATTAACACCACAGTTGGAATTGCCAGCAGTAACAATCGGGTTAATTCGCAAATTTTTGCCTTTGCTTAATTAACATGAGTCGTAGAGACGCGAAATGGGATTGGGCTTTGCCCTGCTGCGCTAACGCGTCTCTACATTATTTTTCACCAGATATTTAATAAGATTGCTAGAGAAAATATTATCAACAAAAGTGATAATACTAAGCTGATGCGCGAAAAGAATTGTACATTTTTGCATTTAGACCGTCCTAAGTCAATTGGTCATCTGGACTTTGAAATACAAATGACTAATGACCAATGACCAATGACAACTCTCACGATTAAATATACAAATTAAATGCGTAACAGCTTATTTGTCTTTCAATCTGATATCAATGACAGTTGCATTAAAGTTGTAGTTAAAGCCTTCTAACTCAAATGGCATCCCAATTTTCACTTTATTGTTACCCAAAACTGGCCCGCTTTCTGTAACTTGGGCTTTACCATCTAAAGTCAAAAGAAAATCTGTACTATAATTGTTGCTTTTGGGATCTGGCAGTTCTTTAACAGTACCATCCGGTTGGAAAACATTGACTGTTCTAGGTAGCTGTTGAATAGATTTGATTTCAATCTGTCCGTATGGTTGATTGCGGATAATTACATTAGTTTTTTCGCCTTTTTTTAACCCATTATTCATTAATTTTTCCGGGTCGCGTACATTCAAACCACGAACTACTAAGTCTACTTCTATGGGTACTGTTTTTGCACCGACTTGGGCAACAGAACCAGAAGTGCCAGGAAAGACAAAGATACCAAAAATAACTAGCAAAATTACCAGCACAGCACCTAAATCTAGAAGATTGATTTTGCCAAACAAGCGGCCTTTTGAATCTAAAATAGCCATAAAAAGTTTTCCGAGGTAATAGCGAAGTAATGGATTGTAGCAAGAGATTTTTCGACGGAAACGGCAATTTTCCCTATTTGGTAATAACTCAAAGTGTTCGGGGTTGCAATTATGCGACAGTTTATCACGAGTTCGTAATTTCCGAGGAACGGCAGCTAACCCTCTAAATTTTACCTGTTAATACTGACGCGGCTGGAAAGTAAAATCTAGTGTTTAAGCCTATCTCTGGAGAGAATCCCTAGCCTCCCGCAATTCGGTAGATTTGCGTCAAGATTATCTGTATGACAACTCCTTTGGTGTTGAGTTAAGAATGCAACTTAGAATATTCTAAATTCGTCTCATAATTTGTCCCCTCATTTTATGTTCTCCCAAAATAATCTTCAGAGCGTATTATGTTCAATTGGAAAGGTTTTGCTGTAAATTACCGTGTATGGCGGCGTCGCTGGTTTTATCCCCTAATTTCAGTGGTAGTCGCCCTGAGTCTGTGCCTGAGTACACCCTTGCCTGGAAAAACTTTAGACTTCTTGCCTCTGATATTGCAGGGAGTTCAGGTACTTCAGCTTTCTAATATATCCGATCGCCAGGAAACTGATATTGGCAAGCAGATTAATCAGCAAATACTAGGGAGTCAAGTCCGACTTTACCGTAATTCTGAAGTTAATAGCTATGTCGAACAAATCGGTCGGCGTTTAGCGGCTAGTAGCGATCGCCCCAATCTTCCCTTTACGTTCCAAGTAGTTGAAGATGACGCTATTAATGCCTTTGCCACTTTAGGAGGTTATGTATATGTCCATACAGGTTTGCTGAAAGCCGCCGATAATGAAGCGGAACTCGCCAGTGTCATCGCTCATGAAATTGGTCATATTGGAGGGAAACACCTGGTTAAACAGATGCGGCAAAAAGCGATTGCTAGTGGTTTAGCATCAGCAAGTGGTTTAGATCGCAATACAGCTGTAAACATTGGTGTAGAACTTGCCTTGAATCGTCCTCGCAGTCGTCAAGATGAATTTGATGCTGACCAAAGAGGGTTGAGAACTTTGACACGCGCTGGTTATGCCCAATCTGGGATGGTTTCTTTTATGCAAAAGCTGCTGAAAAAGGGTGGTTCTACTCCGACATTTTTGAGTACACACCCCGGAACCAGCGATCGCATTGATGCCCTGAGACGGGCAATTAACTCTCAACCTAGTAATGGAAAATATGGCTTGGATAAAGCTAGTTATAAAGCTAATATTCGACCATTAGCGAAGTCTTGAGGAAAGAGGAGGCAGGAGGCAGAGGTTCTTTAATTTTGAATTTTAAATTTTGAATTTTGAATTGATTTCTGCCCACTCCCCCTCATTTCAAATATTGCTCAATTCTTATTGCGGCGAGCGACTTTAATTTTGGCTGGATCAACCGTACTTACAACCTCTTCTAAAGGCAGCCTACGGATATAGTTTTTAAAGATATTAACTTGATAAACCAACTGATTTGTGACATCTAGTCCAGTCAACCAGCCACTCCGGGGATGATAAGCGCCAGTATCTATGTCTAGCCATCCCTTTCCTTGTGCCAGTTTACCAGGAGAAACACCCGGTAGGGTAAAGGTAATGGTGTGACCGATGATAATTTGTTTATCTGGAAAGTAGGGTTTTTCAATACTGTGAAATTCCTCTCGTATCCAGCACAGTTCATCAGCAGTTTGTTCTGTCACCGACTTGCAAGGGTCAACACCAGCATGAGTTAACCAAATATCCCCCAAGTCAAGGTATGTAGGCAAAGCTTTTAACCAATCCAGATGGTCATCAGGAATTGGAGCCTCTTGGTAACTGGTCACGGTAGCTTGCCCTCCACCAAACAGCCATGCTTGCATCGTCGAGGAGGAAGTCCTTTCACTCGTCAGAATGTTTAGTAACATTTGCTCGTGATTTCCCAACAAACATGAGTAGTTATTTTGCTTGACAAAATTAACTACTTGTGCACTATGAGGTCCGCGATCAATTAAGTCTCCCAGAAAATAGACTCGATCTTCTGACGTGGGGGCGATCGCCTCCAATAATGTCATTAAACCTTCATAGTGTCCATGCACATCCCCAATTACAATTCGTCTGGGGCTAGTTTCGCTCATTGTCTCTTAGCTGCAATAATTTTGGCTAATACTTCTGCTACAGTTTACGCTGTCTGCTTTCCGCAATGAAAGGTAAAAATACTGGATAATGGTTATTTTAATTTAATTTTTGTACAAGTAATAAACTTAACTTATCAAATATATACAACGGCAATTGTTTTTCAGATATAACTATGGCTGTCATTAGTCATTAGTCATTTGTCCTTTGTAGTTACAAATGACCTTGTATTAAACCCGAAGAACCCCAAAGAGCTAAAGCTACGCTTCATCTCCCCTCCCCGCCAGCCGATACATAATCACTTTTCCTTTCCAATTTTCTTCTACAAATACCAGATGTTCACCATTGGAACGCCGAAAAGCGCGAATACCATATGGTATATCAATCCAGCCACTTTCGCCGCCAACTTCTGGGCCTGGTTTTAACTTTTGTACTTGCGCTCCCGTTTTGGCATTGTAAACATATACTTCTGCGGTTTTGACTGTGACGGCAAATACATAGTCTCCCGCCACACTGATTGCTGCTGTAGACAGTTCACGCTTACCAATGCTGTCGTAGGGAATTACAATCCGCCATTTGGGAGTACGATTTCCTTTACTCCAATTGTCAAAACGGGCAATCTCAGATCCAGCAACTCCAGCATCGTCACCAAATGCAGGGCGATCTACCGTAAAGCCTGACAAATACATACTATCTGTTTGGGGGAAATATTCGATCCGCCGCAAGTCGTTAAATATTTTCGGAGTAGTTTGCTTTTCCATCGAACTATAGCTATAGATGGGGTTGCCTTTAGGATCTATTCCCTGTAAAGGATAGTGTCGAATGCCATCTTCTGTTCGCAAAGCTTTCCAAACATCTCCTTTGCTGTCTACCCACCAGCCGCCGAGATGAGGATAATCTTTGCTGCGATCGTATTCGTTCTTTTCAAATTTGCCATTACCGTTGCGATCGCGCCAGATCCATTCTCCTTTTTCTGGTTGATGCGGTGGCCAATTTCCAGTGATAAATGGTTTATCTGCGCCATTAGTACCGACAAACATTCCGGCGGGTATAGCGACTTTACCATCTGTGGCGGAATTAAAACGATATATTTGCAGAAAGCTGTTATACATATCTGTAAGGAACAAAAACGGCTTCCCTTGGATGCGGCGAACAAAGGTTCCATCTGGGGATGTATGCAGACGTGGATCTTGAGGATATTTGAAAGCATTTAAGGTGTAGGCTTTGTAAGTCCATTGTTTACCAGCAGGCTTACTATAGTTCATCAGATAGTGTTCTTGTTTGGTGAATACATCTACACCATCAGTTTTAGGATCGGCATCTGCATTATCGACGAATATCAATCCCAGCGATCGCCACAGCAGTTTTCCCGATGGCGAAAATTTCCGCAAATCTGTTCCTGATTTGTTGAAGCCATTACTATTTATATAGATATTACCTGAAGCATCTGTACCGACTCCGGTAAGTCCGTAAAGTTTCAAATCTCGAACTTCACCAGGAACTCCTCCATATATACCGCCTTTAGAACCAAAACTACTCACCTGCACTGGCCGATCTTTGATCTCATAAGTCAACATTTGCTGACGCGGGCCATTTTCTGCTACTAACAGCTTACCTTGATGATTAATAGCGATCGCTGTTGGTTCGATGATATCTGCAATCTGTTGGGGCAATTGCTTTCCACTTTGGGAATAATGGAGAATCTTGGCAGGCTTACTACCATTTTTACTTTGAATAATCCACAGATTTTTTTGTAAATCAATAGTTATTGCTCCCGGATTAGCAACAGTAAAGGTGCGGAGTTCCTTCATCGTATCAGTATCATAAACACGAATACGGTTAGCAGCAAAATCACTCACATACAACTCGCTTCCTACAGTTGCTAATCCAGTGACTTCACTTTTAGTACTGGTAATCAACATACTTTTATCCCAGCCACGTCCATTTGGAAATGGTGCAGGTTTTCCTGACAAGTCATAGCGTCTAACGCTATACCAAGTTGTTCCTTCCGGTGGATAATCTTCTTTTGTATCGCCCCTCGAACCTTGAGTCATGCCAATGTAAACATATTTACTATTTGCTGTTACAGCTTTGCCACCGCCACGACTCCAGCCGTGAGTATCTCCAAGGGCAGCAATAACCTTACCATCTTCATATATTCCTGCCTCCATTGCCGCCTCATCCCAATGGCTATTAGTATAAACTGTGCCATTAGGAGCAACATACATGGCCTCAATATTATTTTGTACCCGCAGATTTCCACTGCCAATAGTATTACCTATCCATGATGTTTTGTAGTTAAGCGTGGGTGTTTCAGTGTTATTTTCTACTAGCAAATTTTTACTGCCAATAGTATTACTTTTTGACGATATTTTGTGTATTTCGGTATTGTTTTGTACTCGCAGGTTTTTACTGCCAATAGTATTATTTATTAACGATGTTTTGTGTGTAAGCGTGGGTATTTCAGTATTATTTTGTACCCGCAGATTTTCACTGCCAATAGTATTATGTGTAAGCGTGCGTGTTCCAGTTGTTGCCCAGTCTGTTGTAATTCCAAGGGTAGTAACAATAACTCCAATAGTCAGACTGAGTAAAAAGTTGAAAGTTTTATTTTTTTGTAAATATCTAGTATTAAATAGTTTTTTGATGTGCTGATTGAGCTGATGACGGAGTTTTTTTAACTGCGTCAGTAATTTATTTATCATATATTTTTCAGGTTTTAATTATTTATATACAATCATTGTTTATGAAATCCGTAAAAAAATATAACTATTTTGAAGTGGTTAAGATCCGGTCTATGTATGGACATGGCATCTGATATCACTCTGCCATAACTTTCATGAGAAAATAACAGAGTAAAAATAAAAATAGCTAGCAATGGCTGAAAAAAATAACTTTCAAAAAATCCAAAAATATCTTGAAGAAGTCGATGTTAAATTTGTGCGAGTTCTTTGGTGCGATAATGCTAATATTATCCGTGGCAAAGCTGTGCATCTGGGAATGTTAGCTCACTACTTTGAACATGGAGTAGGGATTTCTGTAGGGCAGCAGGGAATTCCTATAATGTATGATGCAGTTGTGCCAGAAACAAATTTAGGGCCAGTAGGTGAAATTCGCTTAGTCCCAGATTGGTCTAGTCTCAAGCCTTTACCTTATAGTCAGGGTCATGCTCGTGTCATGGGCAATATGTTATTAAATGGTACTGCTTGGGGGTTATGCCCGCGAAATTTCTTGAAGCGGATGATTGCGGCGGCTAAATCAACTGGTTGGGAAGTACAGGCAGCCTTTGAAAATGAGTTTTATTTACTGCGGCAAACACCTGATGGCATCATTCCGGCTGACTCCACAGTTTTTGCTTCAACTCAGGCAATGGATCTCCACCGCGAAGTAATTGATGAAATCGCTGATGCACTTATTGCCCAAGATATACCTGTCGAACAGTATTATCCTGAATCAGGCCCAGGTCAGCAGGAAATTTCTATGCGCTATACCGATGCTTTACAAGCAGCTGACTGGCAAATTGCTTTTCGAGAAACTGTCAGAGCGATCGCCTACCGCCACAACCTCATCGCTTCATTTTTACCCAAAATCTTCCCGGATGCAGCTGGTAGTGGTTGTCATATCCATCTGAGCCTTTGGGATGGCGAAAAAAACCTATTACCCGATCCTCAGAGTATCTATGGTCTTTCTGAGGTGACATTACAATTTATCGCTGGTATTCTGTGCCATCTGCCGGCACTGATGGCACTAACTACCCCAAGTACTAATTCTTACCGCCGCATTCTTCCTCATAGTTGGAGTGGTGCTTTCCGTTGTTGGGGATTAGATAATCGGGAGGCAGCTGTTAGAGTCCCTAGTGACCCTAGTTTGGGGTGTCCCAGCCACATTGAATTGAAAACTGTAGATGCCTCAGCTAATCCTTACTTAGCAATAGGCGCAGTGATTGCAGCCGGACTTGATGGTGTACAGCGTAGTCTCACACCACCAAACCCAGTAAATCAAGACCCCGGATATTTATCAATTGAAGAACGTACTGCTAATGAAATAGACCCATTACCAAATAATTTGGGGCAAGCGATCGCTCACCTCCAACAAGACGATATCCTATTAACAGCTTTAAATCCCCAGTTAGCTAAAGCTTTCTTAGCAGTGCGTCAAGCAGAGTGGCAAGCAATGAAAGATTGGGAATTAACCGCAGAAGTGAAAACATTATTAGAGAAATATTAGCAAGACTGCCAAGTTATGAAAGTAATCTTTCCACCATTCTTCAATCCTTACTCCTTACTCTTCACTACAGATGAATCTGGCTGATATTCCCTTAATTGACCAACACGCTCACAACATCTTAAAACCAGAAGTAGCTGCCCAGTCTCCTTACGCGGCTGCCTTTACTGAAGGCTATGATCCAGAAATCATCAACTACCACGCCCGTCATACATTCTTTTATCGGCGTAGCTTGCGCGATATTGCCGCTTTATTGAACTGCGAAGCTGAAGAAACAGCAATTTTGGCACGGCGGGAAAGTCTAGGATTAGAAGAACTAACGCAGATTTATTTTCGGGCTGCTAATCTAGAGGCGATTTACTTAGATGATGGTTTGCAGCCAGAAACTATACTACCTCTGTCGTGGCATGAAAGGTTTATTCCTGTGCGACGAATTCTGAGATTAGAACTATTAGCAGAACAGCTAATTCCGCAATCATCTGATTTTGCCACTTTCCTAGCCAGATTCAACAGTGAACTCGATCCCCCACCACTGGGAGTAGTAGCTTTTAAAAGTATTGCCTGTTACCGGAGTGGCTTGGATATTCAACCTGTAGCCGATGAGGTGGCGGCGGCTCACTTTGACAACCTCAAACAACAACAGTACAATCAACCTCTGCGGCTCACAGATAAACCGCTGATTGATTTTCTGTTACAACAGGCATTATTAGTAGCGGCAAAATATCGCCTACCAGTGCAATTTCATACTGGCTATGGCGATCCCGACTTGGATTTACGATTGGCTAATCCGCTAAATCTGCGATATTTACTAGAGTTACCACAGTACCGCCGTGTACCAATAGTATTGCTACACGCTTCCTATCCTTATATGCAGCAGGCTGGTTATTTAGCTTCTGTATACCCCCAAGTTTATCTAGATTTCGGTTTGGCAATACCCTTTTTAAGCGTATCTGGGATGCGGGAAGCAATCAGGCAGATATTAGAATTAACTCCCACTACTAAATTAATGTATTCTTCTGATGCTCACTCAATTCCAGAATTGTACTACTTGGGTGCAAAGTGGGGTCGCCAGGTTTTAGGGGAAGTGCTAGAGCAAGCAATTACAGATTCTGACATTACTGTAGCTGAAGCTGAGGCCATTTCTGTAGCCATTTTACGTGAAAACGCCTTAATTCTTTATCAATCAGCTAATTGAAATAATAAAAGTATTATACCTTGCAATGTAGTTTTTTATGCTACTTCTTGAAGCGCAAAATGTGGGTTAAAACATTATTTAAGGTATTAATATTTACTTATTTTTAAATGAAAATCGTAAGTATTAATACAAAAACGTTCTATATTTTTTGCTTATAGCAGGTTTTCTCTCTCCCTATATTGCATTCACCTTTCTGAATTGATAGGTATCATATATAGCTATATCGGTGTTGTCTAGTTAATAAAAATACAGTTTTAATTCCTTATTGACGTTGATATATAAATAGTTTATAAATTAGTTTTCTATACAAAAATTATTATTGGTAATGTGTATTCACAAATTCTATTGATTCCGGTTTGGATACAGATGTAAAAGCGCACAGATGTGCGCCTGTTTTAATATATTTATAGGAGATACATCAGTGAAAAATCAACCAGAAAATTTTGCTTCATCATCTGCATCTATTCTTACCCTTGGATTAGGTTGGTTTCCCAAAAGTCCTGGAGGACTAGAAAGGTATATTTATGAACTAACTCATAAATTAGCCGCAAATCAAGATCGGATTGAATTATGCGGAGTCGGTTTACCAGATGCTGAATTAAATTCGCCGATTAAGCTGACTAACTTGGCTTCTCCGGATAGTACTATTTGGCAAAGATTATGGTCGATTCGTAATAATTTTCAGAAAACAAGAACCAGTAAGCCAGATGCTATTAATTTGCACTTTGCATTATACAGCTTTCCTATTTTAGATATTTTACCAAAGGGAGTACCAGTTACTTTTAACTTTCATGGACCTTGGGCTTCTGAAAGTCAGCAAGAGGTAGTTAATAAAAACCTCAGTCTTTTAATCAAGCATTGGCTCATAGAAAAAAACACTTATAATCGCTGCGATCGCTTCATTGTTTTGAGCAAAGCATTTGGTAAAATTTTACATGATAAATATCAAGTACCGTGGAACAAAATTAATGTTATTCCCGGTGGAGTTGATATTAATTGGTTTCAACCAAATTTATCACCCCAAGAGGCTTGTGCAAAGCTAGGCTGGCCTAATAATCGCCGGATTATATTTACATCACGCCGCTTAGTACATCGAACGGGAGTTGACAAATTATTGCAAGCTCTGGCGATAATTAAGCCCAGAATACCAGATGTTTGGCTAGCGATCGCAGGTCGTGGTCACATCCAAACCGCACTAGAAAAACAGGCTAGAGAATTAGGACTAGATGACAACGTTAAATTTTTAGGTTTTCTCCCTGATGAGCAATTACCTATAGCTTATCAAGCTGCTGAATTGACTATTATGCCTAGTCAATCTTTTGAAGGGTTTGGATTAGTAATAGTTGAGTCTCTAGCCTGTGGTACTCCTGTTTTATGCACCCCAGTTGGAGGAATGCCAGAAATTTTATTAGAATTTTCACCCGATTTAATTACTACTTCAACAGATACCTTAGCTATTGCTGAGAAATTAGAGCAAGTGCTTTTGGGAAATATCCGCATACCTTCACGATCAACCTGTCGCAAGTATGCCACCACACACTACGACTGGAATCAAATTGCCCAACAAGTACGGAATGTTTTATTAACTTAACTTAAAGAAGTAGAGATGTAAAATTTTGCATCTATACTTAACTGTATTTTATTATAAGGAGATTTAATGAAAATTCTTTTTTTAGACCAAAGTGGTAAACCAGGCGGTGCCGAATTATGTTTAATAGATATTGCTAAACCTTATGGCGATCGCGCTTTAGTAGGTTTATTTGCAGATGGCCCCTTTAAACATTTACTACAGCAAAATCATATCCCAGTAGAGGTTCTCGCAACTCAAGCAATCCAAGTTCGCAAAGAAAGCAGTTTGCTACAAGGATTCAATAGTCTTGGACAACTTATACCTTTGATTACTAAGGTAGTTAAAATAGCACGTAAATACGATTTAATCTATGCCAACACCCAAAAAGCATTAGTTGTTGGAGCATTAGCAAGTTTTTTCAGTCGTCGCCCTTTAGTTTATCATTTACATGATATTCTTTCCAAAGAGCATTTTAGCCAAACTAATCTTCGCATTGCTGTTAATTTAGCTAATCGTTTTGCATCATTAGTAATTGCTAATTCTCAAGCTAGTCAAACAGCCTTCGTACAAGCAGGAGGACGCCCAGATATCATCGAAGTTGTTTATAACGGCTTTAATCCAAAAATTTATCAACCTGATGAGTCTGACATTAAGCAATTACAGCAACAGTTAGGATTAGAAGGAAAATTTGTTGTCGGACACTTTAGCCGTCTTGCACCTTGGAAAGGGCAGCATATTTTAATTGATGCCCTTGCTAAATGTTCGCCGGAGGTGACAGCAATTTTAGTGGGTGATGCACTGTTTGGTGAACAAGATTATGTCCAAAAGTTACACCAACAAGTTAGGGAACTGGGATTAGAAAACCGGGTCAAATTTTTAGGATTTCGTTCTGATATTCCCCAGTTAATGGCAGTTTGTAACTTGGTGGCACATACCTCTACTTCACCAGAACCCTTTGGTAGAGTGATTGTAGAGGCGATGCTATGTGAAAAACCTGTAGTTGCAGTAAAAGCCGGGGGTGTAATGGAATTAGTAGAACATGGACTTAATGGTTTTCTAGTCACACCAGGAGAACCCCAGGAACTTGCACAAGTAATTAGCACTTGTTTACAGGAGACGGAAATAACTGCAACTATAGCCAATAATGCCAGGATTAGTGCTAGTCAGCGTTTTGATATGATAGTAATTAATGATTACATTGCTAAACTATTAGTAAGTAAATTTAATAGTAATTAGTTAAGAACTTCATGAATATGTAATCTAGACTCCAAAGTTTAAGTGTTATGAGTCGCTCGTGAGATAATCTGCTTAATTCGTTAGGTGGTAAGGATAAGTGACTCATGAAAACCGACAGGCTTACAATTAACCAGCTTTCACCCAAGACCTACGAGTGGTATCTCACCTACTTGCAGGCTATTGATACTAAAAATATAGAAGCTTACGGTACATTTCTGGCAGATGATTGTGTTATCCAATCTAACAATAATCATCCTATTCAGGGTAAGGCTGCCATTTTACAAAGTCTTTCTGAGTACTGGATTACCTTCGATACCTTGACTCACGACTTACTGAATATTTACGGCACTGAATCGTCTTTTGTCCTTGAAGCCTTAAATCATTACAAACGCAATGATCAAAAGGTCATAACAGTTAGGGCGGTAGCTATCACCGATCGCCACGAAACAGGCTTAGTAACTTCGGTTAGACTCTATACTGATACAACACCCCTGTATACATAACTGCAACTTAATACTTTGACTTTTGACTTCCCCGCAGGGGCTGACTTAGCCTCGGAGTTGATTCCGAGGCATCATAGTTACCAAGCAAGAGATTTGACAGATGTGCGTAAAGATCAGGAGTTGAATTATAAACCAACTAATTCACGAGATTCAAAATCAGAGAGTTGTTGAGCGATCGCTAATCTTGCTTCCAACTTAGCTACACTAAACTGGTTACGCAGATATTCCAAATGAGCGATGGCATTTGCTTTATCGACAGTTAATCGAATTTGGGTGTCTATTGCCTTTTGATATTCCTGATTTACAAGCAGCACCTCAAAGCGACGAGCCTTGCGTTGAGCATCATTTTTCAGATCCATCTCAAAGGCGGCGGTGCGGTCTGCATTGCCTTCAAATCGGTTAACTTGGTGCTGCACTGCCATCAACTGAGAGTCTATTTCATTAGCCCGTTGAGCAGCTTGTGCGATCGCAGCTGGATAATGACTCAGTTGCATCATTTAATAATTTTCCTCTCAGGTCAATAATGTAGTATTTAGGTATAAAACCAACCCTTGAATCCATTTACCAAAAGGCTGTCACAGAGCAGTTTTACACTTAAATCAGCTTGGTGGATGCTATATATATATTATAGTCCAAATATAAATAATTAGGGGAGGAAAAGCGATGTCTGAAGTGCAGCTATGCCGATTATTTTCCACTAATTATTTCCAGTCATGTTCCTAAATTTTAACGATAATCAAGTTAAAATAAACTCTCGATAAATTTGAAATCTAAATTTCATTCGTCGTTATATCAGTCAATTTTTTAAGTTTTCAAATTAGCTTTGGATATATAGGACTATGATTTGATTGCGTGAAAAAACTCCGTACAACTAACTCGAAAAGCCTTCAGCCCTATTCCCTACTCCCTACTCCCCAGCTACGTAGATAATTTCAGAAATCAAATATGATTCCTATAGGAGTGAAAATGAATGTAGCTCATCATTACTTTCTGGAGATGTCTTTTGAATAATATCATGTCCGCTAAATTACCCTTAATTCCCTCGGAACCCCAAAGAGCCAACGCTACGCTTTGTCTCCCCTCCCCGCAAGCTCTTAGGGGTTGGGGGTGGGGTGTTTTTATTATGGTCAATTCGACGGACATGATATAACACCATTAATTTTATCTTTTAAGATTAAGTCTGCCCATATACCCATGACCGAACAATTCGCAATTCGCAGTTCGCAATTCGCAATTGCGAACGCGCAATTAAATAACTGGTTCATTCTGGGATACAAGCCTCTTCATTGATGAAGAAAAAATAGAAATACGTAGTATCAATATTCAACGGAACGCCTTCAGCGTGGGGTAATAATTGCGAATTGAAAATTGCGAATTGGTGTGACATATTTAGCCGTCAGACTGAAGTCTGCGACTAACAAAGTAAGCCTGCTTATACAGGCTTATTATTTTCTGCTAAATTCTGTACTTTAGTTCAAGCTGCTTCCCGCAGTTGTGGTTGTGAGGGCACACTCACCTCTGGAAATGAAAGCGAGAGTTGTTCGGCTTGAGGTACTGCCGCTTGCTGCAAAACTTGAACTTCAATATTCACACTGACCAAATAACTACCTGTATCAGCACCAACTGCTTCGGCAATTAGTTTAGCAATGTCTGGGCGTTTGGCAGTCAGCGGGTCACGTAAAATACACCGATCCCATTCATGCTTGGCAGTCGGATTGAGGTTGAGAATATAATGCTTCATCATCGAACTAACCCTTGAATCCATCTTCCAGAAGGTTTTCACAGAGCCATTATGCATTAGGCTTTGTGGACGCTATACCTATTATAGTATATTTGTACTAAATTGGGCGATATCTGAGTCAGAAAGTAGGAAATATATCATCTGTGGCTAATTAGCTATATTCCCGAATCTATGCAGAAAGCCCAAAAATCCTTTCCTTTCTTCTTCAATTTGGTGGTGTCTCTGAATTCCTAATCCCAGAAAATCTGCCCATAGGTAAATTCTAATACAAAGCTATTGCAACTAAGCTTACAAAGCAACACCTTATATTTATGTAAATCGCTATATGGTAGATATCTATATTATTGACCTATTTGTGATTGGTCTACTTTTGCTGATGGTAACTTTAGGGTCAGGTTGGATTACTCGCTTACCCCTTTCTTTTGCCATTATCTACCTACTGGTTGGTATTTTTCTAGGCCCCTATGGCTTAGGGCTGATTCAATTACGTCGAGATGACGTTTTTAACTCCGAACTGCTGGAGAGAATAACAGAACTTGTCGTAATTATTTCTGTATTTAGCTGCGGCTTAAGAATTGTTCGTCCTTTAAAGTTGGGGGTTTGGGATATTACAGTGCGATTGATTGTATTTCTGATGCCAATTTCAATTTTTGCTCTGGCTGCTGTGGGTAAATTGTTTTTAGGGATGAATTGGGCAGAAGCAATTTTATTAGGAGCAATTCTCGCACCTACCGATCCAGTATTAGCATCAGAAGTACAACTAACCAGTATAAATGACCAAGATGAGTTGAGATTTGGTTTAACTTCTGAAGGTGGGTTAAATGATGCTTTAGCTTTTCCCTTCGTTTATTTTGGCATTCATGCCTTAGAAGATGACAACTGGGGTAACTGGTTTCAACAGTGGATTACAGTTGATTTAATATGGGCGATCGCAGTTGGCATTATTATGGGAATTGTTGTTGCCAAATCTATAGTTTGGATTGAACAAAAAGTTCAAAAACGCCGTCCTGCCGATGAATTAATGGAAGATTTTATTGCTATCAGCACAATTCTCATAACTTATTCATTAACAGAAATGGTTAATGGCTATGGATTTTTGGCAGTATTTGTTGCTGGCTTAGTTGTCCAACGCAGTTACAGAAATTCTGAAAAACCGCTAGCAAAATTAGAATTTGTTGAGCAAGTCGAAAAGCTGCTAGAAGTTGGAACAATTTTACTATTGGGTTCAATATTATTATTCCAGCCAATGCTCAATTATGCTATGCAATCTTTGTTAGTGATAATTTTGTTATTTTTGATAATTAGACCTGTAGGAGTTTGGATTAGCACAATAGGTAAACGTCCTCTAGATTCACGCCGCCGAACCTTGCACCCAGGAACTCGGTTATTATTTGGATGGTTTGGTATTCGCGGTGTTGGCTCTTTATATTATCTAGCCTATGCCTTTGGTCATGGCTTGAAAGGTGAAGCAGCCGAACAAATTGCTTGGATAACTTACACTACTATTGTAGTTTCGGTAATTGTGCATGGAATTAGTGCAACTCCATTAATGAAGTGGTATGAGCGCAATTTTGCTAATCAGAAAAAGACTACTTCTCCCACCACAATAGATGAATTTGAGTAAAAACATTTTTTGTATGTAGCGACTGTCTTGAAAGCCGCTACAATTTAATTTTCTGAATTTGCTCCACAACCTGAGAGGCGCTTTCAGTTCTAAATTCCCCTTTCGTACAAAGAAAGGGGTTCGGGTTAGGTCTATATTCCCTATTTACCTGTCACTTTTTCAATAACTTCTTTCGCTTTTTCACCAAAACCTTCTGAGGGATTTTGTTTTTGTTCAGCCTTCAAATTTCTTTCGTAAGTCTTCTCTATAGTATTAAGGTTTTTTGAATCTTTTTTTGCTTGCTCATAAGCTTTTTGTCTGTCTTCTTCTTGAATGCCAACACCTGGATCGTATTCGTTAGCACGATTAATTTTTTCTTCAGAATTTGGTTTATACTCTGGAGGTACTAGTTTTAATTCTTCAAGAGTAGTTGCATGACTAGTTTGCTGAACAAAAATGAAAGAACCTGTCAAGCTGATAAAAACCATCAAGCTAATAACTAAAAAGCTTGAACGAAATGCTTGTTTTAAAGTTAATAGAATTTTTTGCATGAAAAAACCTCCTAATCTTTTGTTATGAGCCTTTTTAGGTATTAAGATAGATTAAATCTCTTAGGCTCACAGGCATCCTAAGTGTTTAAGTACAGTTCTTTCTTCTACCTCAAGGTATATTAATTTTTAGTTAAGTAATCTTAATTCACCAGACTAAAATCCTCGACTTCTTAAAAAGTCGGGGATCTCGTTGTTCATAAATGATTGAGTAGTAGCACTAAGTTATGTAATCTTACCCGTGTACCTCTTTAAAATGAGAATCGCTATAGTCCCAAATTGTTCTGCTTACTAACATACTGTCCAGAACTCAAGTTCTGGACTAATAGCTCAAGTCTACTCAAGTAGACTGATATTTTACTTTCTTATCGGATAGCCACTGATGACCAGCTATGATTAATTTTAATTCCTCGGCTTTGCATTACCTCTTCAAATAAATTTGTTGGTAATGCTTCTTCTACAGGAAAAACTCCGGGTTTTTTGAGCTTACCTTCTAGCAATAATTGGGCAATACTACCAGTGCCGAAACCAGAAGCCACTGCTGTATTTTCATGCACTACAGTTGAACAATAAACGGCTGTTTCACCATTTTTCTGCCCTGTAACTTCAGAACGAACTGCTACTCCAATTCCACTAAAATTATTAGTGACATCTGTCATTGAATGGCTGACATGAGACAGAAATTCAATCATGTAACGACGCTGCATTAACCACTTGGGAAAAACGTGTGCCGCAATCCAAGTTAGATGATTATAAAAATCTGGAACAGAACCAAATTTAGTAATTACAGTTTTCACTGATGGGAAGGCGTGGGGCAGTGTAAAGGTTTCTGGCATATCAAACCAGTAAACTCCGCTGTGTCCATAAGGAGATGGAAACTCAACTACTTCCCTTTCACTGTAAGGCTTGACTATTTCCCATTTTCCATCTATCCAAGCCTCAAAAGGATACTGCAACCCTAGAAAAGTTGTCCGCATCACTGTAATGCCAGCACCGCCAGAACCCGAAACCAAATAACTTAAATGGATCTTTTCTGGTTGATCAAATTGTTCAACTCCCTGGCGTACCATGCTGTTAGAAATACCAGGAAAAATGCCAGTATTAATAATTGCTGTCACGCCAGCAGCAGCAGCTTTTTCATGATAATTAAGAGCTTTGCTGGTATAAGATCGGTGGTCGCTAACATCTAGATAATTAACGCCTTCAGCAATACAGGTTTCGAGAACATTAGTATCTCGATAGTGAAATGGCCCAGCACAATGGATGACTAAGTTAGAGTTTGCGATCGCATCTCGCAGCTTGTCAACTTCTGCCAAGTCTAATATCAAAAACTGCACTTGTCCCCCCGAAGACAAGTTTACAGCCTTCCCAAACTCCGCAGAACGTCCAGTAATCGTAATTTGAGCTTGCGTATGGGTAGCGAGATCCTGAGCAACACTGCTACCAATCCGCCCTCGTCCACCAAGAATTAAAACGCTGTCTGTCATTACTCCAGCATTAGCAACAATAACTTAATTTGACCAGTTTTGTGTCCCCTTTGTCATCAGTTACAAGTATGACTTGCCTGCTAAGGAAGGAGGACTTTTCAATTACTAGTAGTTGATAAGTTTTGCGCCTCAATTTGCCTGACTACCGTTAGCGCCGAATAACTCACCCCAGCAGTACCTTCGCCGGGATGGGTGGAGTCACCAACTAACCACAAATTTTGGATTGGTGTACGATTGGCGAACCCAAAGGGGCCAAAGGTGGGAATCCTTTGACCGATGCCACCAACTATACCGCGATCGCGGGCTGTGAAATGAGCAAAGGTGCGGGGTGTTGCGGCTTCTTGATGAATAATCGTTTCTGGTTTGAGATAAAAGTATTCAGCAAGACGAGCGATCGCTTCTTGGGTAAACTTTTCTTTTAGTCCTTCATAATCTTCAGTCTGCCACCACTGTGCAGGATCGACAAATGAAGAAGCAATAATTGTCGCTTTCCCCTCCGGTGCGCGGCCATCTCCAGGATGACTGACGGAAACAAATAGGGAATTATTCTCGCCAATGGGGCCATTTGCATCATACAGAAATTGCAGGTGGGGAGGACACTCAGCCGGAATCGCACTAGCATCTACACCCAAATAAACTACAAACGCACCCGATGCTTGGGGCAGTTTTTCCACCCGGTTTTTATATCCAGATGGTGCTTGTTCTCCCAATAACTGTACCAAGTTTTGCACGGTGACATTAGTAACTATATGGTCTGCGGCTTCTGTCCAAACTTCGCCAGTTTTCTGATTTCTAATAACTACAGCACTGGCTTTACCGTTTTCTACTTTGATTTGTTGTACTGTGTGGCGCATCAATAGTTTGCCGCCATCTCTCTCTAGGGATTGTACCAAGCGATCGCTTAATACTTGCATACTTCCCTGGAGGTGAAACAATCCTTGGGGCAGTTGGGATACACTCAATGCTGTTGCTGCATAAAGTAATGCTGTTTTTTCTGCATCTACCTGGGAGTATAGTTTCAGTTGCAAATCCAAAAAAGTTCTCAATCGTTGGTTATGGCCCAGTCCACATAACCGTAAAGCATCTCCTACCGTAAACAAGGTGAAGGGTACGGTAATTAATGTACTGGGACGCACCGCCTGAGTTAGCTGCCACAAATCCCATAAATTACGCGGCGGTAGCACCGGATCGCGTCCTTGAAATTCCCAACTAGCAGCAAATAAAGTTGCCATCAACTGCCAAAATGCTTCGCTACCAGGAAACTGTTTTTGTCGCTCCTCTTGCCATTTCTCTTGGTTGCGCCAAACGTTGATGGGTGTACTTTCCCCAGGTAAATAGACCGCACAAGCAGGATCGCAAGGCGTTGCTTGCGGTAAATCTATTGACAATTCTGAGAAAATCCGGTGGTGAATTCCCCCTGGTTCCAACCCCGCCACCTGAGTTGCTCCTACATCAAAGGTAAATCCCTGGCGTTTAAAGGTTGAAGCACAGCCTCCTGGTACAAGGGCTTGATCCAAAATTAAGACACTGTAACCCCTATGAGCTAATAATGCCCCAGCAGTCAGGCCACCTATTCCCGCACCGATGATTACGACATGATATCTACTTTTGTCAAGAGAAATGCTGGACATTGATTAATTTATTTAAAAATCTTAATACTTTTACTTATAATTTTACCTTAATGTTTTGTACATATAGGACTATGATTTGATTGCCTGAAAAAACTCCGTACAACTCGAAAAGCCTGATTCCCTACTCCCTACTCCCTACTCCCCAGCTACGTAGATAATTTCAGAAATCAAATATGATTCCTATATCAAAATTACAAATTCCGCGTAGCGCCACTAGCCTTCAACTTGGGATAAGCAATCCGTTTGTGATGAAATTGCTCCCAAACATCCACAAATATCTGGGCAATTTGTGACATTTCTTCCCGTTTTAGTCCTGAATCAACGAGTTGATTGTCTTGCCATTTGGCACGCAGGATATTATTGAGCATTGCTAAAGCTTGTTCGCTGGAGACATCTTTGAACGATCGCTTCTCTCCCACAAATTTAGCCGATGCTTGCAGCGATCGCAGCGCTGCTTCGCAAGAATCTGCTAACATGACAATTCCGGTTTCCCGTGATTGAGGAATTGGGCCATCGTAGCGAAAATCTGCGTCGTCTACAGTTAAACTTGGATCTGATTGAGCCATTTGCTGGGCTTGGTGATGGAAATAAGCAATCAGCATCGTTCCTTGATGCTCTGGAATAAAAGCTTGAATTGCCGTAGGTAAAAGGTGTTTACGCGCCATTACCAACCCTTCAGTTACATGCTTTTTAATAATTTCAGCACTCTTCCAAGGGTCTTTAATTTCAGTATCGTGTTTATTCGGCCCCCCCATTTGATTTTCAATAAAGCCAAGAGGGTCGTGCATTTTGCCAATATCGTGATATAGTGTTCCAGCCCTGACTAGTTCAACATTGCATCCTAATTCTTTGGCAGCAGCTTCAGCAAGAGTAGCTACAAGTAAGGTATGTTGAAAAGTTCCCGGAGTTTCAGTAGCGAGTCGTTTTAATAAAGGGCGGTTAGGGTTCGCCAGTTCTGCTAGGCGGATTGGGGTAACTAAATCAAAAACTTTTTCTAGATAAGGACTCAAACCCAAGGCGATAACACTCCAGCCTAAGCCGGATAAAGCAAATAATCCCGCTTCTTGGAAGATAATATACCAGGTTGAACCAAATACTTGACCAATTAAGATTTTAACAAGAAGGTAAATGCCACCCTGAGTTAAGGCGATCGCAACGCCCAATAATGCCAACTCTTCACGCGATCGCAATCGTTGGGCAATATAACTACCTAATATTCCTCCCCCAACACCAGCTAAAAGCGCAGCCTTGCTCATATCGAAGCTAATGCCTAATATCAGCCACAGCAAGCCGACAACTGTCAACCCCAAAGTTGGGCCGTAAAAGCTTCCCAACAATAAACCAAGGGCGCTCCAAGTGGTATAAGGCAATCCGATCGTAATCACTCCTGGCACACTCAGAGTTAGCAGTAACACTAATAGGCGATCGCGTTGTCGCAACTCGTAATCAATATGGCGTTCTACCCAGACAAAAATGCCAATAGCGATCGCAATCACGCCTCCTAACTTCACCAACTCCTGCCACTTTACCTCGCGGCGAATTAGGTGATAATGCTCCAGCACCTCAAAGTTCCATGCAGTAATCTGTTCTCCTTTTTTGACAATCACCTCACCATGCCGTACCTTCACCATCACGCGTGGTACATCAGCCGCAGCCTTTTGAGCGTTTTGTCTGGTTTGTTCTTCATCTTTTTGCAGATTCGGCTTGAGTACAGCTAACAACAGGTTCTTTGCCAATGTTTCAGCGGATTCTGGTACAAAGGTCTGTAATTGTAAACTCACCGCATCTTCTAAGATACTTTTTGGTAGTCCCTGTGGAATGCCTTGGGCGAGAATCCGCTCTATACTCTGATGGATTCCTATTTGTGTTTTTTCCCATTCGCCATCTGACAAATCCAAAAGTAGAGATTCTTCATATACTGCTTCGGAGCTAACAGTCTCTAACTTTAAAAGTTTGGCAGTGGCTTGGGTGTATCTTTGACGTGTTTGGGAAATTTCGGCAATTAGTAAGGATAAGCTTTTCTCAGAAGTTGTGAGGCGGAAAGATTCTAGTTCTGCTCCAGCTTGAGTAAAGTCAGTATTTTGAGAAAAATCTACTAGCTCTGTCTTTTCTAAACTCTGGGAATCAGATTTGGATGTGATGCGCGGCTGGCGTTTCTGATTAGGTGCAGCTATGGATAATGGACGGGATGAAGCGGCGGTTCCTTTCTTCTGCTGATTTTTACTCTTTTCTACAGCCGATAGCAGTGCTTGCCATTCCAACTCAGAACAAGAGCGGAGATAACGTTGGGTAGAGATGGATAAAACTACAGGATCAAAAAAAGGAAAAGTTCCAGCAACAGCGCGAATTTCATTGCCATCATCTAGAAGTTGTTGCAAATTTTCGTTGATTTTTTTGTTGATTCGGGCATCAAGCATCAACACTTGTAAGGAGCTTTTACTGACAGCTTTGCGCTCGGCTTCTGTTTTTTTCTGATCTTCGATGCTAGTTGTGTAAGGTGCTGTAATCGTTTGGGGCGCGGGATGTCCTACTTGGAGTTGAGTCTGATTGTATAATTTATGCCCAATAATACCTGTGAGGGACACTACAGCGATCGCCAAAATCACCGAGTAACGCTGTTTATATGCCCAATTTAAAGCGACTGTACAAATACTACTCTTAATTTTGACAGATTTTGCCTTTGACCTTAGCGCTCTTTCTTGTTTTCGACGTTTGCTTTTCTCATTGGTTTTTGATAAAAACAGGAATACATTCTTGAGCATAGTCCTTAGAAGTTCCCTTCTATGGGTTTTACCTTTGGGACTTCTCATTAACTTTCCCTTACGGCGTAGTGTTTTGTACTGTCGCCGCCAGTGAGTCAATTGCTGGTTCAAGAACTGCAAAAATTTATGCATTTTCATTATCTCTACCTGCAATTGCCGACTTTGATCGTTCAAAGAAAGACAATCATCAGGAAAGTTCGATCTGCGGCGGCTGAACTCGGTGGTGGCGCTTTTTTATTGCTGATTTGCCACAATAGCTAGCTACAGAATCAGTCCAAGGGTTTACTGAAAAATTCTAGTATCTGAGACTAATACAATGTGGTGGTTGCCTACCTTTAACCCCTTATCTGGTTAATTTAAGATTAACGCGACCGAATAACGCGAGGAGCTGCGTAAACTGAAAGCAAAGCCACCTCACATCCCTCCTCTGTTAACTCTTTTGAGTTTAAGGTAAGATTATACACTCCTGACCACACCCCCACAAATGCATCGGTCAATTCTAACATTTGGGTAAAGCTAGTTAGTCCCCATACTGGAGAATTCCTCTGCAAGAGCAGGACTTGCCAATTTACGGGAATTTTGCCCATCCCGTTATATGCTCCCGACAAAGCACCAGCAATTGCACCTGTAGCCTGTGAGCTTAGAAGCGTAGCATCTTGCACTTGAGAATTGTCATTGTGAGTAGCCTGTAAAAGTGTCAAACGAAAGTCTTCTAAGGTACTCAAAAAGCAGTAAAATGCCATAGCAATAGTGTTACTGAGTTTTTCTTCCTTAGCAAACTCAGCTTGCGTTGTTGATAATCCAGCCCCTTGCTCTAATAAATTCTGGACTCTTAATAATTTTTTTGGTATTGATGTCGGTGTTTCGCCGATAAAAGAAATTATTTGTGGGATAAGAGTTAGAGGGTCGAGTTTTTCAGTTAGGGCAAGAGCGATCGCATATCCTACTGCTAGCGTTCCATCCCTGATTACTGGGTCATCCTCCCAGATTTTCAGCACACGCAGCAAGTTTTGTCGGAGCTTAATTGGATTTTCGTGAAAAAAGAGTGCTACTGGTAATGTGGCAATAATTATTTTTATCGAGATGTCATCAGTTGCTATTAAATGAGGAGATTCTTTTTGCTGACGCTCTATCCAATCATCTAAATCTAATCTACCCAGCGCAATCAAACTCTGGATACCCAGAACCGCCATTCTGCCTAAATCTAGGTAACTCTCAAACTGTACTTTACCACCAGATACTAAACTTCCTCCCAGGAATGCTCCGAGTAAAGTTCCTTTAAATCGACTTATAGGAGAGTAACGCATAAATTCTGTAGTTAAAAGTGAGGAATGAGGAGTTAATCAAATATTACTAATTCCCAACTTTATTACCAACTCCTAACTCTTGTACAGACGCGATTAATCGCGTCTCTCCTAACTCCTAACTCTTAAATGATCTATCAAAGCTTGTAAACCCAATAAGTAACTTTGAACGCCAAAACCACTTATTTGCCCGATCGCAACTGGGGCGATGTACGAATGATGGCGAAATTCTTCCCGGCGGTAAATGTTACTCAAATGCACTTCCACTGTCGGCAAATTAACAGCAGCGATCGCATCCCGCAAGGCCACGCTGGTGTGGGTGTACGCTCCTGCATTAATCACAATTCCTTGATGTTGCCCAAAAGCGGCATGAATAGCATCTACCAAAATGCCTTCATGATTTGACTGCAAAGGAAAAACTTTCGCCTGTAATTTGAATGCTTCTTCTTCTAACAGGCGGTTAATTTCAGCTAGTGTTAACGAACCATAAATTTCTGGTTCTCGCTGTCCTAGCAAATTTAAGTTTGGCCCATGCAGTGCCAGAATACTTAAGGGTTGCAACATCGAATTTACCACTTTGGGATTAGTGGCGACGGCGTGAGCGATCGTTCACAGGAATCGGAATCAGTTCCGGTTCCGGTTCAGCCTCTGGCCCTAATAGGCTTTCAATTAGCCTACGAGCTAATTCCTTAAGCTTTTCCAGCACCTTTTCTATATAGTCCATGAACTGACCGCTCCTGAGATACTACCTCAATTTTTGATTAACAGGTACGCAGAAAATGACATACTTTCGCACCTCTGGCTTCTAATCGGGCTGATACACAATCCCGTATTTGGGACGTAAGCCACTTCTAAAATTTAGCGTTGTGTTTTCCCTTACTTTTTAGAGTATCACACTTGAACCTACTGAACTGTATCCTATCAAGGATGGATATCAAGGGTCAAGAGTTAAAAATTGGACTTTAGATAGACTATTGGGTAGGAATTTGAGATTTGAGATTTTGGATTAAGAGAATTTTAAGGTTCATACCTCGCCTATTATGGGCGAAATATAGCAAGGGACTAGGGACTGGGGAAGGTGGGGCCCCTGAAGGGGATAAGGGGTAATGGGGACTGGGTGAAAAGTCTTTTGGTGTCTAAGTTTTATCATCTCTTGATGTCCTAACCACCAAGGCTTGTGCTATAAATCTAAAATTTCAAAGACGCTCCTTCTCCCAAAGGGAGACGCTACGCGAACAAGTCGGGCAATGCCTGCCCAACGCACTGGCTCCTTTTGAATGATGTGATTTTTGACTTCCGCCTTGCGGTACTAGCCTTCTGTGCCCTTTTTCTTTGCAGCGGTTGTTGATGATTTAGCAGTTGACTTAGATTTGGAACTCGTTGATTTACTCGTTTTGCGAGTCGATTTCCCGGTCGATGTCTTAGCTGCCAACAAGTTTAGCGCCGCCACCAGGGTTACATCTTCTACCGTTTGACCTTCTGGGATACTGACATTAGTTTTGCCATGCTTGATGTAAGGGCCATAGGGACCATCGTAGATGTTAATTGTTTCCCCGTCCTCTGGATGCGTACCCAATTCGCGTAAGGCTGCTTTGGACTTGCTGTTGGTGGAACTACGTCCCTTTTTTGGTTCGGCTAACAATTCCAATCCACGTTCTAAGCTAATTGTCAATACATTGTCAGCAGCTTTCAGAGAGCGGTAGTCTTTCCCCTCCTTACCCTGGTCATGAACCACATAAGGGCCAAAGCGTCCCAAACTTGCTTGGATTTTGCCGCCAGTAACTGGATGAACCCCTAACGTCCGGGGTAGTGCCAACAGACCAACAGCCATTTCTAGGGTAACGGTTTCTGGGGTGACACCTTTGAGTAGGGAGGCTTGTTTCGGTTTGGGGTTTTCGTCGGTTTTGTCACCCAATTGGACATAAGGCCCGTAAGCACCAATTTTCACATAAATTGGTTCGCCAGTTTCGGGATGGCGACCTACTTGGTCAGGGCCAGTAGTCTTTTGCCGCAGCAATACTTCTACCTGTTTGGGGTCGAGGTCAGCTGGCGTCAGGTCTTTGGGAATTGAGGCGGTGATAACTCCCTCACCATTTTCGACTTCAATATAGGGGCCATATTTCCCAATGCGGACTTTGGCATCTAGATTTTCCAGTTCTACAGTCCTAGCTTTGGTGGCATCAATTTGACTTTCCTGTTCTTTTACCAGTGTTTCCAGCCCTTTGTCTCCCAAATAGAAGTGCTGCAAGTAGGGTAGCCATTTCGCTTCACCTGTGGCAATATCATCAAGGGTTTGCTCCATCTTCGAGGTGAAACTGGGATCAACAACGTCTGGGAAATGTTTTTCCAGCAAGTCGGTGACGGCGAAAGCGGTGAAGGTGGGAATGAGAGCGTTAGTCACTAAATGGGCATAACCCTTGTCAATGATTGTGCCAATGATGCTGGCATAGGTACTGGGACGACCAATACCTTCGCTTTCTAAGGTTTTCACCAAAGAAGCTTCGGTGTACCTAGCTGGCGGTTGGGTTTCGTGCCCAACTGCTTCTAGTTCTGTACAATTCGGATGATCGCCTACTTTCAGATTCGGCAAAATTACTTCCTGGTCTTCCAGTGCTGCTTCCGGGTCGTCTGAACCTTCAACGTAGGCACGTAAGTATCCGGGAAAGTCAATCCGTTTGCCAGAAGAACGGAATCCAGCGTCCTCGACTTGCAATTGCACGGTAATTTGAGTTTGGCGAGAATCAGCCATTTGACAGGCGACAGTCCGCTTCCAAATCAAATCGTAAACGGCAAGTTCTCGACCGCCCAAACCAGTTTCTTGGGGGGTGCGAAAGGTACTACCTGCTGGACGAATTGCTTCGTGCGCCTCTTGTGCGCCTTTGGATTTGGTGGTGTATTGCCGAGGTTGGGGACTGAGGTATTGTTGACCATAAAGCTTTTCTACACAACTCCGAGCAGCTGCGATCGCCTGATCTGACAAATGTACCGAATCTGTCCGCATATAGGTAATATACCCCTGCTCGTACAAATTCTGGGCAACTCGCATCGTGTCACGGGCTGAGAGGCGCAGTTTCCGGTTAGATTCTTGTTGCAACGTCGAGGTAGTAAACGGTGGCGACGGTTTGCGCGTCACTGGGCGTTCCTCGATGTCGTTAACATTCCAGATTTTACCAGTTAGGCGTTCTTTGAGCGCTACCGCTTGTTCTTCGTTGAGCAACAAGACATTGCGCCCTGCGGTAATTTGTCCGGTTGCGGCGTCAAAATCACTACCATTTGCGATTTTGGTTCCTCCCAGTGTTACCAACTGGGCAGCAAAGGGGGTTTTTTCCTTGGACAAACTAGCTTTCAAATCCCAGTACGTACCCTCATGGAAAGCGCGGCGTTGGCGTTCCCTAGTGACTAAAAGCCGCACAGCTACAGATTGCACTCGCCCAGCAGATAATCCCCAGGCGATTTTTTTCCATAGCAGTGGAGATAGGGTATAGCCCACCAGTCGATCTAAAATCCGCCTGGTTTCTTGAGCGCGAACTAACTGCTCATCAATATTGCGGCAGTTTTTCAGAGCTTTTTTGATCGCCTCTTGGGTAATTTCGTGAAACACCATCCGCTTAGTCGGAACTTTCGGCTTCAGCAATTGGTATAAATGCCAACTAATACTTTCACCTTCCCGGTCTTCGTCGGTTGCCAGAATCAGTTCATCTACATCCTTGAGGGCATCTTTGAGCTGGGTGACAATTTTCTTTTTGTCTTTCGGGACAACATATACCGGTTCAAAGTCGGCGTCCACATTTACCCCTAGCTGTGCCCATTTTTCCCCTTTGACGGCCGCGGGAATTTCACTAGCCGACTGCGGTAAGTCACGCACATGACCCATAGACGCCTCTACCTTATAGCCTGATGGCAAGTAGTTGCGAATGGTACGAGCTTTGGTTGGAGATTCGACGATGACGAGAGTTGACATGGAAATTTCAAAAAAAAGAATAGCTGCTAAGCTAAACAGTCAAATTGAGGTAATTTTTGCAAATTGTCAAGATAAAACGTCACGCTTAGGGCGGTGATTTAATCCTCACACAAACTGCCTGCTTGGGAGAAAATCCGCCCTAAGTTAGGGCGCAGTCCTTCCCAGAGTATAGGAGAGGCGAAGGCTGGATGTGAATTTCCAGCTATTTCAATCTTTAACTTATCTAACGCATAATTGGCGACTACAGTTTTCAAAATATTGGGAATCGGGAGTGGGGAGTGGGGAATGGGGAGCAGGAGAGCAGGGGGGCAAGGGAGCAGGGGAGCAGAGGAGCAGAGGGGAAGGAAGTTGTAGTAAGTCTTTCCCCTCCGCCCTTCTGCCTCTATGCCCTTCAGGAGTGCTGAGTGGGGAATCTCACTTCTTTACTCAGCTACTCGGAACTCGAAACTCAGAACTGTTTTGCCCCACTCTAATAGAGCTTGTGCCAAAATTAAATCAAATTTGAGAGCAAAAGCGAAGTGGGATTTGTACCGATGTCAGGAAAGCCAAAACATGCAACCAATTTGTCAGGGTGATGTTATTTTACTACCTGTGCACTGGGTTGATGGACAAAAAATACTTCATTTAACTTTGGCAGAAGGCGAAGTTACGCGTCATAAACATCGAATTACTGAGGGCAAGGAGGAATTATCTGAAAAAGATAGCACGCTCTACTTACGTGTTATTTCAGAGTCGGCATTGCTAGCTTATGAGAAGCATAAAGCTTTTTATTGCTTTAGTGACCTATGCGATCGCCTGAATACATAACTAGCAACTTGGGTTTACGGGTGTACCTCACTGGCAAAAAATTAAAGTTTTAACCTGCGATCGTGTAGCGTTCCGTAGGAAAGGCGGGTGAAAGTCTGTGTAGCCACGACTTTCACAAATTATAGTATGTTTGCATACTATAATTTGTGAAAAGCCTAATTTCTCCTACTCCTAAAGACGCAAGAGGTATCGTTGGTGTCGCTCAAAGTATTCTGTTCGTACTCTCACAACGACGAACCCCTGAAGGATGAACTAGCTAAACACCTAACTATGTTGGAACGGCAAGGTGTAATTTCAACCTGGCACGATCGCAAGATACCACCTGGAAGAGAATGGGATCAGCAGATTAATGAAAATTTGAACACAGCCGATATCATTTTATTGCTCATTAGTTCAGACTTTATCTTTTCTAGATACTGCTGGGATGTTGAAGTTACCAAAGCAATAGAACGCCACGAAACTGGAGAGGCTTGCGTCATTCCAATTATTCTGCGAAACGTTTCTTGGCAATCGGCACCATTTGCTAAACTGCAAGCCCTGCCCAAAAATGCCCTAGCTATTACATCTTGGTCTAATAAAGACGATGCATTCACAAATGTAGCTGAGGGAATTAAGTTTGCTGCTGAACAACTAATTAAGGAGCATCAACAAAAACGGGCAAGTAGGGAAGCCGCCATAGCTCAGTATCATCAGCAGGCTGAAGATTTTGCGTCTGATGGTGAAATTTCTCGTGTTGAATCGGAAATATTGAAAGATTTACAGGAAAAGTTAAGATTAACAGATCAAGAAGCCAGTGCAGTCCGAGAGAAAGCATTAGAGCCTTACGGCATATATAAGAAAAATATAGACAAATACAGGCTATTTTTGATAGATTTTGTAGAGCAACAAGGATATCCATTAGATGAAAAAGCTAAAAATGAATTAAATAAATTACAAAAATACTATGTGCTTAACGATCAAGATGTACTTCGCTTAGAAAAAGAACAAGAAGTAGAGCATCAAAAACGGCAAGCAGAAAAATTTCCGCAACAACAGCAAACAAAGGTTTTTATAGAAAATTTGAGTAATGGCGTAGTTTTGGAAATGGTTGCAATTCCTGGTGGGAAATTCTTGATGGGTTCCCCAGAGAGTGAGGTAGAACGATATAGTTCTGAAAGTCCACAACGTACTGTCACCGTTCGACCTTTTTTCATGGTAAATTTCCAGTTACACAAGGTCAATGGGCATTTGTAGCTACTCTGAAAAAGGTAAATATTGATTTAAATCCAGACCCCTCGCGCTTCAAAGGCGTTAATCGACCTGTTGAACATGTTTCTTGGGACGATGCAATTGAGTTTTGTGCCAGATTGTCTAGCAAGACAAGGACAATTTATCGCTTGCCTAGTGAGGCAGAGTGGGAATATGCCTGTCGTGCGGGAACGACTACCCCATTTTATTTTGGTGAGACGATTACGACTAATTTGTTACTTGAAAAAATTTTAAGCGAGATTGAGCAATTAACTCCAGAGGAGCAATTGACTGTGATGGGGCATTTGGTGGAGCGTATGAGGAAACATATCACTCAAGCGCAACCAAAACGCAAGTGGAGCGATTTAAAAGGTATGGCATCCTATCCGCTATTGGGTGAGGATGCTCAGGAATGGGTTTCGCGGACTCGACGGGAAGGAGATAAGCATCGAGAACGGTTGTTGCGAGGAGAGGAATAAGGATTAGTGATGCGTTAGCTAGAGTTTCTCGCTTATTTCTCGATACAGCACCCGTAATTTATTTTGTAGAACGTAATCCACAATTTGTGGATTTAGTCGATCCAATTTTTGATCGGTTAGAAACTGACATTACAGCAGTAGCGTCTGGAATAACGTTATCAGAGTGTTTGGTGGGTGCTATACGTCTGGGGTTAGTTGATTTAGAGCAGGCTTTTGTCGATGTGTTGCAACAAGAACAAGTAGTTTTTGTGGAGATTAATGCTAGTATTGCGCGAGAAGCTGCGAGAATTCGGGTGCGTTATAATCTTCAGTTACCCGATGCATTGCAGATGGCAGCAGCTTTAATGGCTGATTATGAAACGTTTTTGACCAATGATACAGCTTTGAAGCGGGTGATAGAGTTGAGGGTTTTGGTGGTGGGTGAGTTGTCGGTGGAGTGAGCAGAGTATTTGCAATTTTAGAAAAGATTAATGATTTAAGACTGCTATAGCGATGCCAGTAAATTGCGGAAAACTTGCCACAATTTTTGTTGAAATCATATATGGTTAAGCAAGTTTACCTTGTGGAAAACTTGTGGAAAAACCCAGCTACTTTTCCACAAGGTAATTATACTTAATTAAGTTTTATCGGTAGAATATCAAGTTTTCCCCAGTTTTTTCCACAATCTAAGTTAAATTTAATCAATTTTTAGACGTTACTTAATATTCTTGACTAATTCTTCAGCCGTCAAAGCTGATAATTCAGACTGCTGCTTGTGGAAAACTTACAATACATCTTCACGATGGTTTTTGAGAACGGCTAGTCATATTGATCCGATCGCTAAGTTGGCGGATTGTTTGTGCTAAAGTGCGATCGCTCTCTTGAAGTTGGGTAATTTTATCGCAACTATAGATTACCGTTGTATGGTCTTTACCACCAAACTCCTCGCCAATTCTCGGCAAACTCAAGGCCGTGTGTTGGCGCATGAGATACATTCCTAATTGACGCGCCCAGCTAATCTCTCTTCGTCGTGAGTTACCTTTGAGGTCGTCTATTGAAACATCAAAATTATCCGCCACCACCTTTAAAATTGCTTCTGGGGTAGCTGCCATTTTTTCGTTAGGCGGTTCTAAAACTGGTGTGATATTTTCCACCGTCATCGGTAAACCCCAAATAGAAATATAAGCCACCGCCCGAATTAAAGCTCCTTCTAATTCTCGAATATTAGAAGTATAGTTAGAAGCAATATACTCAATCACATCGCGGGGAAGACTAATATTTTCATCCTCAGCTTTTTTCTGCAAAATTGCCATTCTCGTTTCTAAATCCGGCTTTTGGATATCTGCAATTAAGCCCATAGAAAACCGAGAACAAAGACGTTCTTGCAAGCTAGGAATTTGGTTAGGCGGACGGTCGGAAGCAATGACAACTTGTTTACCAGCTTCATGTAAAGTATTAAAAGTATAAAAAAATTCCTCTTGGGTGTATTCCTTCCCTTCCAGAAACTGAATATCATCCACTAATAAAACATCAGCGGCTCGGTAATGCTCTCGAAAATTTTGCATACTATCCTTACGGATAGCTGTAATTAAATCATTGGTAAACTGCTCAGTAGAAACATAAAATATTTTACAATTAGGAAAAATTGCATAGCGATAATGACCAATAGCTTGCATCAGATGAGTTTTACCCAAGCCGACACCACCGCATAAAAATAAAGGATTAAACTCTTTCCCTGGAGATTCTGCAACAGCCAAAGAAGCAGCGTGAGCCATCCGATTGTTGGCACCAACTACAAACCGCGAAAAGACATATTTAGAGTTTAAGTCAGTAGTTTGATGATTGTGATTAGCAACAGCTTCAGAAATACTGCTGGAATTTGGTGATTCCCAAGAAACCTCTCGTTCACTAAAATGAGAAACTTCATCACCTTGAGCAACAGTAATGTAAATTCCCACGGGATGACCAAGAATATCTTGTACTACATGAGCAATGGTATTGATGTAATACTTCTGTAACCAATTACGAGCAAATGGGTTAGGAGTACGGATAACCAAGCAATTATTTTCTAATCGCTCTGCACTAGCAGTTTTGATCCAAGTTTCAAAGGTAGGTCGGGATAGTTCAAGCTTTAGGCGCTCTAGTACCTGACTCCACAGACTTTCTATGGGAATTTCCATTATCCACCACCTTTGCTGCTAATCGTCACAATAGAAGAGAAAGCACTAATTTAGCATTGAGACACGCTAGACCTAAAATAAGCTTTGAAGTTGTAATCATTTTGGGACATACCCAGTAGGCAAGATCCTAACACCCACTGACCAAACCGAGTGCTGTTAGCGGAAGCGGGGCGTTTAGCCCGTGCTAAGTACTGTTAGCGATAGCGGGGCGTTTAGCCCGTGCTGAGTAAAGCAAAAATTTATCAGAGCTTTAGTACTCAGTATATGCCTCGTCCCTTATTATGAGCGGTCTTTTAACTCAGCACTCGGCACTTTTAACTCAGCACTCTCACTGACACGGAGAAGGAACGACAGATGAAGATAACAAACCATCACTCAGCACCCAAAAAGATTGAAACCAGGGGCTTACCCCATAGGTTGTGGATGCTCTCATACGGGATAGCAGTGATGTTCCTGGGGAGCTGCTCTCTTCTACCTGCTAAGACCTTTGATACTCAGCAAGGTGATATTCAAGCCCAAAAAACAACAGAATCTAATCCGGTAATTGTCCCCCCACAGATTTTCTCTTCGTCTGGAGATCCTAATTTTGTGGTGAAAGTAGTGCAACAGGTGGGGCCTGCGGTAGTTCGCATTGATTCTTCCCGAACCATCACTTCTCGCGTACCAGACGAATTTAACAACGATCCATTTTTCCGGCGGTTTTTTGGAGAGGGAACCCCACAGCCTAGACAACGCGTAGAACGCGGTAGTGGCTCTGGATTTATTATTAATTCTTCTGGTCAAATTGTGACCAATGCCCATGTGGTAGATGGTGCTGATAGAGTGACTGTTATACTCAAAGATGGCCGGACTTTTGATGGGAAAGTTTTGGGTGAAGACCCAGTAACGGATGTGGCAACGATCAAAATAAATGCGAATAACCTGCCAACTCTAGCTGTGGGTAACTCCGATGTGTTGCAACCAGGAGAGGCTGTAATTGCCATTGGTAATCCATTAGGCTTGAATAATACCGTCACTTCTGGAATTATTAGTGCTACAGGTCGTTCTAGTAGCGATATCGGTGCTAGTGACAAGCGGGTTGATTACATCCAAACGGATGCTGCGATTAACCCTGGTAATTCCGGTGGGCCATTGCTCAATGCTCGTGGTCAAGTGATTGCGATGAATACAGCGATTATCCGAGGCGCTCAAGGTTTGGGATTTGCTATACCCATTAACACCGTGCAAAGGATTGCCCAAGAATTAATTTCTAAAGGCAAGGTGGATCATCCTTATTTGGGTGTTCAAATGGTGACATTGACACCAGAAAATAAAGAAAGAATCAAAAAAGTCGCAGGCGATCGCTTAAATATTACAGCAGATGACGGCGTTTTGGTGCTTGATATTGTACCGCGATCGCCTGCATCTGTAGCTGGACTACGAGTCGGTGATGTGATTAAAAGCATTAATAGCCAGCCTGTTACTAAAATTGAAGAAGTACAAAAGCTAGTAGAAAAGAGCAAAATCGGTACTAATTTACCAATAGAAGTGGAACGCAATGGGCAAACTGTCCAAGTAGGAGTCCAACCTGCTCCTTTGCCCGTGAGACGTGAAGGATGATGTTAGTCATTTGTCATTAGTCATTAGTCATTTGTCATCTGTCATTCGTTTTCTTCCCCTGCTCCCCTTGCTCCCTCATCTCCCTCATCCCCCATTTCCCACTCCCCACTCCCCATTACTTAAAGGAGTTTTATCATGACTGAATTAGCCCCAATAATTCAATTAGGCAATCCAACATTGCGCCGAAAAGCTGCTTGGGTTGAGAATATTCAAGATGAGCAAATCCAAAAATTAATTGAAGACTTAATCACCACGGTTGCTAAAGCTAACGGTGTGGGAATTGCTGCCCCTCAAGTAGCACAATCCTATCGTTTATTTATTGTGGCTTCCCGTCCTAATGCCAGGTATCCCAACGCCCCGGAAATGGAACCTACTGCCATGATTAATCCCAAAATCATTGCTCATTCAACTGAAGTTGTCAAAGATTGGGAAGGTTGTTTAAGTGTTCCAGGAATTCGGGGGTTAGTTCCTCGGTATCAAGCTATTGAAGTGGAATACACTGACTCTCAAGGCAACTTACAAAAACAAGAATTAACCGATTTTATCGCTCGGATTTTTCAACATGAGTACGATCATCTCGACGGTATCGTATTTGTCGATCGCCTAGAGAACACTCTCGATATGATTACTGAGCAAGAATATCAACAACGAGTAGTTAACAAATAAATAAGAGTGGGGAGTGGGGAGTAGTGTATTAGACCTATCCGAAATATAAATACGGCATAAAAAAGTGGTAGAAGAATA
>NZ_JAVRBM010000088.1:0-37520 GCF_034531255.1 Nostoc sp. ChiQUE01b
CTCTACTACAGAGCGCCCTCTCTCTTCATACTCTTGTTTTGGCAAAGGTATTGAGAAAGAATAAATAAAAGTTCAATTACCATCTGCCACACCGATCGTGTAGCACCGTGTAGCATAAAAGGTGCAGCTTACAGATATCTGTTGCTATAACTTATGAATCAGCAAACTTATTTTAAAGTTCCCTTTGTCTGGGAGGAGCCGAAACCTTTAATTGAAGTGTCTGGACGATTAGCTTTTAAGCCTGTTAGGACTATTGAGGATATCGAACCTACCGCATTACAAACATCTTGGTATGCGCCCAGTCACTACAGACACTCTTTGTCAATCATTATGGATATGAATCTGTAGCAGCGCGTTTTTCAGTCCCCAAGGATTATCAAGTCTTCATGCAACTTATAGGCGGCGGTTGGAAATGGCCGTTTAGCTTAGAATGGGTTCTATTTGACGCACAGACAGTTACTACAGCCACCGAGAATAACTTTCGGTTGTTTGTAAGCGAGGTGGAAGAAGATGAACCACCGATGGATTCTGGCTTTTGGTTGAGTATTGGATGCTGGTCAGACAAACATGAGTATCTTCTGTGTTGCGACCGAAACCACAGCCATTACGGAGTCGTCCTCGACGGACATGATAGCCACCCTTGGCTCAACGGTGTTGAATTTGGTGGTTGCTATCTGATGGCTAAGTCATTCTCAGAAGGGTTGCGTCTATACAGTAGCAACTAACTGTTATGCTGGTGTAACTGAAGTCATGAACGACGGTAACGATCGCCCAACAACCGCTTTTAACCCTGAGTAATCAGCTGGACTTGTACTTGTTTCAATCGGTGAGCAGGTGTGAGAATCTTAGAAATTAATTAATAATTTCTCCTTTGTTATTGGCCAACTTTTCACGCCATTTTTGGAGTTCTTCAGGTGTTTGTCTCACCCAATCTGTGACTTCGCCAACGATTTTTAATGGTGCTTGGGAGCGATATGAGCGTGTCGGATTGCCCGGAAATTTTTTGTCTGTAACATTCGGGTCATTTTCAAACTCCCCTGTTGGTTCGATGATATAAACGCGTTCGCGGTTATCGCCTTTTGCTAATGCAGCAGCTAGTCCCGCCCCATTGACAAGGGCTGTGAAATAAATGTGATTCATTTTGAGTTCAAGTTTGTAATTAGAACTGCCCCCTGCTGTCAGCAAATCGCCAACCTGCAAATCTGCTTTCGTTCCATGATAAAAGGGGCCTTTGTCAGAAGGTTTATCCTTAAACGAAGTTGCTAATTCATAATTCTTTCTTGCCTTGTCAGAGTCGCTTAAGTCCTCATAGCATTTGGCAATGTTTGAATATAGAGAAGGGAAAGCACTCTTAACAGTGTTGTTATTTATTTTTAATGCAAACTGTAAAGCCGTTTCGAGCCATTTTAATTTGTCAGAAATATTTTTCTGATATCGAGCTACATAATGGGCTGAAATAAATTTTTCAAAGTCGTATGTCGCTTCGTTCCAGGCTTGAAGAAACAGTTTACTTGCTTCTTCTGGTTTGCCTTTTTCTTCCATGCCCATACCTTGAAGACAGAGTTTAACAACATTGTTGTTTGGGTTGAATTCCATGATTACTTTGTCTGGTAATGATTGTAATTTCGATTCTTGTTTGCTTCTTGTTAAACAAGGCTGTAATGAAAGAATCAGGGTTTGAGTCCTGTCATTTGCATACTATAAACCTCAGTTTTCGGTAAAATTGTACTATTTTGCCCTTGGTGTCAGCTACTTATATCTGTGGCTAGTTGCAATTTATTGTGGTTTCAAATTTCCTTTGATTGCAGTTTTGATGATTTATGTTTGCAGCTCGCCACATTAGGGAGCAACACAATTTTGTGAGATGCTCAAACCTGGGACGTATATAGCTTGTTTCAGGATGCGTAGGCGTAGCCCGCCGTAGGCATCGCAACTAAAAAACTAGGTTTTGTTGAGAATATAGGCGTGTAATTGAGAACCAAACCCCGATCTCATTTTTTGGCGTTGCTCCCGTTCATCACCGATTTCTTCGAGACGAGTATCAATTATCAAACCTTGCATTGATATCTTCCGGTGGCAGAGCGTTTATCATAATTCCTCCTTCACATAACTTCATTGTGGCAAAAACTAATTTACCTTTAATCAACATCATGAGTGAAAACTACCAACAACTTCTTCACCAATGGGCTGCCCTTGCCCCCAATGAATGCCAAACGACGACTACATGCAAGGGGAGTTAGCTGTTCAACGTCAAGTAAAAGAAAATACACAACTATTTGTGAAAAAATAGATTCAAGGGCAGTTTGTGCAGCCAGACCCCAATCAGGAGGTGAAGTTGGTTGAATATGCAGATAAGTCCAATGAGCAATCAGGTAAGCAGTGAGTGAAAGAATCAGCCAACGATACATACGTAGTAGGGTCGCTTGCCCTTCAAGCCTCTTGCTTTGTTATACACATCAATATTTATATACCTTTGCCCTGGCTAGAAAGCTGAGATAACATATCAGATGCTAAAGCAATAACAGGTCGATAATCTTGACTAACAAGAAAATTTGGTCGTGGGTTTATAGTTGGAGAAGGAATATTTTCAATACTATTATAAGTAATAATTACTGTTGAGCGCCCAAAAGGTGATAAATTATTGCTAGAAGCGTGGACAATATTACTATCAAAAAACACTAATGAACCTGCCGCAGCTTTGATAAAAGTAATTCCATATTTGGATACTAAATCAGTAATTAATTTCTGGTTGAGAGAATACTTCAAATTAGTACTAAAACTCGATATCCATCCCTGGCTTTCATTAGAACTATGAGCCGTAACATCAATCATCTCTTCTTTATGAGAACCAGGAATCAAAAATAACGGCCCATTAAATTCGTTCATATCATCTAATAAACACATGGCATTGACTACTTGAGGTCTTGGCATCCCATCTTCTTTACGCCAATAGATGTAGTCTTGATGCCACTTCCAAATATCGCCACTAAATGCAGCTTTAAGATTAATTTTAAATTGATATATATAAACTTGACTCCCAACTATTTGCATTGCAGGTTCAACAATAAACGGATGTCGTGTTAGGCAATTAAAAACATCATTTGTTGTATGCGAACCATGCAGTGAACGTACAGTTTTACCATCTTTTTCCAGAACTTTTTTGGGCGATTTATCTGCTGATAAACTAGATAATTCTGCTTTCATCGCTTCAATTTCACCGCGAGAAAAATATTCTGGTAATACGAGAAATCCTTGATTTTTGTAAATTAATAACTGTTCTTCTGTGAGGTGCATATTAAAAGCCCGCATCTATGTATAATTTAAATTTAGCTGTTTTAATGGCTACAGTAATTGACAAAAACACTTAAATTACTCAGATTTTATTGATAAGTTAATCTACTCATAAATACCGAAAATTAATCATTATTAAATTAGGTATTTATGAGTAGATATTAACTGTATCTACTAAGCTATTCGGCTCTTAAATTGCACAATTGCACAGTAACTTCCTAACTTTATTGACCGATGATGGTTAACTGTCAACCGTCAACAGTTAGCAATCAACACAAGAAAATGTGCAATTTAAATGTGTGATAGCTTATGCATATTAGACCTCTTGCAAAAGTGCTTTTTGCACTTTTGTGGGGAAAGGGAAAAGGTTAAAGGGGAAAGGGAAAATACTAACCCTTTCCCCTTTTCCCGACTTCTGTAAGAAGTCTATTACATACTCAAAAATCCGCTGCGTTGGAAATAATCTAAATATTTACTGATTAATTCTGCATCCATTGATGGACATTTAATTGATGTATTTGCAATTGCATTTAGTGTATTGCAGCAGTCTAAATCAGCAGTATTTTGATATAGCTCCCATGCAGCCTGTTCCTGATTCACTTTTTCAGTGAACATGGGCAAAAGAGCGAATAAGGGATTTGACTGGGAATACTGAGCTTGATTAATTAAATTATCTGTCCATTGGGAATATGGTACTTTCTGAAGTTGGTATCCACAAGCTGATATCAACTCAAATAATTTAATTAAATCAATGTTTTCCGATGCTAAAGGGACTATATGAAACGCCTTTCCTAAAGATTCTTTTTTCTGAGATATTTGAATAATGGCTTTACTGGCATAATCTACAGTAATTAAATCTTGTTTTTGATTGATTAGTTCTGGAAAACTACCTACTTGTATGCAACCTACGATCAATCTAGATATGAAGTCATCTGTATTAGTGACACCAGTCTGGGGATGACCCATTAAAAATCCCGATCTGATGACTGTTACAGGGATTCCTCTAGATTTAGCAATCCAAACAAGTTTTTCAGCTACCCATTTACTTTGTGTATAGCCAATCTCTTGAGAAAGATAAGGTTCACTGTTATCAATGTCGTCATCCTCATAAAGGACATTCAACTCATTTATACTGGCCATTGCGCCAAAAACAGCCATTGTTGAGATGTAGTGTACTGGCTTGAGTTGATGCTGACACGCTAATCTGAGAACTTCTTGTGTACCAAGAACATTTGCTGCCTTAATTACAGAATATGGTTTAGCAAAGTTGACTTGAGCGCCGCTATGATAAATAACATCAATTTGCTGTGCTAACTTCTCAAATTGCCCTACAGAAACTCCAAAACGAGGTAAAGCTAAATCTCCTGGTATGGGGATGATTCTAGAACTTTGTTTTGCATCCCAAATTAAATATTTTTCTAGGGTTTTCTGTAGCCTTTTGAAACCTTCAGTTTCGTTCTTAGCACGCACGAGACAATATATTTTTGCCTGAGTTTGCTGTAGCAATTCATGGATTAAGAAAGCACCTAAAAAGCCTGTTGCTCCTGTTAAGAAAATATGATTCGGTTGGGTGATATCCCGGTCAAGGATTCCTTGAGGATAAATGTTTGGATCTAGTACTGCTTCAGCTTTGAGATTAACAACAGTATCGAGAACAGCAGTGCCTTTTTGATGCAGTTTGTCAATGATTTGGCTGAGTCCTTCTATAGTTTGCTGCTCAAAAATATATCTTACAGGCAGTTCTACTTGAAAAGTTTCTCGTAGATACATCATTAACTGGGTTGCTAATAGGGAATTACCACCTAGTTCAAAGAAGTTATCTTGAATTCCCACACGATCGCTACCCAATACCTTAGCCCAAATAGCAACCATTTTTGACTCAGTAGGAGTACGAGGTGTAACTAATGCTGCTTCTAGACTGCTTCTGGACTGATCTGGTGCAGGTAGCGATCGCCGATCTAACTTACCATTAGGTGTTAGCGGCAATTTCTCTAAGCTGACAAAAGCTGTAGGTATCATATATTCTGGTAGGTTTTGTTCCAGAAAGCGGCGGAGTTCTACTGCCAGTTTGCGGGTAAATTTGCCCTGTAGAGGTTGATTGGCATAGTCATTCCAAGGTTTAAGAGCAACTGTATCTCGATTAGCGATCGCCTTCGTTACTCCTTCTCTCTCCTTATGTCTAAAAACTACGTCGTAACAGTCAACCACACTCGATTCTGACCAAGTAATATCGAGGAAATAGGGTAAATCTTCGCTTAAATTCCACAATTCTTCCGGATCGATGCCAATTTGGGGAAGTTGTTCAAGATGCGATAGCACTTCACCTACTGTCTTCGGCCCCTCTGGACTGTTGAGCAATTCTATAGTCTTGATTTCCTTTATTACTCTGGCATTGGGTACATTTTTGATTCCTAAAATCTCTGGCTGAGTTGCTAATAACAGGTGACGAACAGATGACAAAGTTAGCTGTTGTTGTTGCCAATCCAACCAAGTAATTCCGACAGTGCTATCAGTATCAGTTCCTATTTGTAAAATCGCATCGTAGCGGAACTTTGTCAGTTCGTTATGATGCTGACCTCGTTTGACTTGAATTTGAACGCGGCCTATCTTAGGGAAGTGCTGCCCTAATGCTCTAAAAAAGTCTGGGTCAATTACTAATTCTTCCTCTTGGTTGAGGCGTTGGCGAATGCGCTCTTGTAACTGTACCGTGGAAAGTGTAGATGATGCTTGATACAGGACTACAGAAGTGTGGTAAGCCTCTAGTAAAGGTAGACTGCGTACATCTCCGATAAATATAAAACCACCAGGCTGCACAGCGTTGACTGCTCCCGTCAAAACTTGCAGCAGATAGTCAATGCTAGGAAAATACTGAACTACTGAATTGATAATTACCGTGTTGAAGGCATCTGCTTCAATGCCCTCAAAATTGTCAGCAGGTCTTTGCAACAAAGTCAGTTGCGGCCAAGATTGGCCGGACATTTGCAACTGTTGGATTTGTCGCAGGGCTTCTGGTGCAAAGTCAGTACCCCAATATTTACTGCAATGGGAAATAATTTTGCATAGCAACAAACCTGTACCGCAACCAATTTCTAGTACTTGGCTGGGTTGGAAAGAAAGAATCCGTTCAACAGTGCAATCTACCCACTCGCGCATTTCTTCGGCGGGGATAGGCATACCTGTATAACTACTGTTCCAGCCAATAGTATTAAATACGCGGTTCTGTTCTTCGGTAGTTTGCTTGTAGGTTTGATCGTAAATTGTTTGCCACTGGGAAAGGTGTTCGGTTTGCCAATTTGCTAATAATGGGGCATTCTCATCTTGTTGATTCTGCACTACATAAGCTACTAAACGCTTTTGTCCGGGTATATCTTCCCGATCTATAACTACACCTTTCTGGACTGAGGGATGTTGCGTCAAAACGGCTTCAATCTCGCCTAGCTCAATTCGGAAGCCACGAATTTTCACTTGATGGTCGATACGGCTGAGATACTCGACATTGCCATCGGGAAGATAACGAACTAAATCCCCTGTTTTGTAAAGGCGATCGCAGTTTTCTCCATCTCCTCTGCTCGCCAGCCCCTCTGCTCCCCTGCCTCGACCAAAGGGATTAGGAATAAACCGAGCTTCGGTCAAATCGGGGCGATGGAGATAACCACGCGCTAAACCAGCACCACCAATGTAGAGTTCTCCTGGCACACCTACAGGTACGGGCTGTAACTGAGAGTCAAGTATATAGAATTGAGTATTGGCGATCGGGCGGCCAATTAGAACTTGTCCGTCTTTAGATGCAACTTTATATGTTGCTGACCAGATGGTAGTTTCAGTAGGGCCATAAACGTTCCATAAAGTAGCGCATCGCTGTTGCAACTGTTTGGCTAATTTTCTCGGCAAAGCTTCCCCTCCACAGAGGATTTTCAAATCTTTACTGCCTTGCCAACTTGCCTCTAGAAGCAGCTGCCAAGTAGCTGGAGTAGCTTGCATAACAGTAACGCCGTTACTCAATTTGGCAATTAACGCTATGCCATCCATAGCCTCTTCGCGGCTGACCGTGACAACACGCGCACCGAGAGTAATTGGTAGGAAAATTTCGAGTACAGCAATATCAAACGATAAAGTTGTTACAGAAAGCAGTGTATCTTGCTCTGTCAGTTCTAGATGCTGACCCATGAAGTGGAGGAAATTAACTACAGAGCCGTGTATAATTTGTACGCCTTTCGGTTTGCCAGTAGAACCGGAGGTGTAGATTACATAAGCTAAATTGTCAGGATTAACATTAGTATCGAGGTTATCTTGGCTTTGTGTAGCAATATCCTGCCAGTCTTTATCTAAACAGACAATATGCGCTTGATGTTGAGGAAGTTGCGCCAACAAATGCTGCTGGGTTAAGAGTACTGATAACTGCGAATCTGACACCATCAAAGATAAACGCTGCTGGGGATAGGCTGGATCTAGAGGTATATAAGCCCCACCAGCTTTGAGAATCCCTAGTAGAGCTACGATCGCGTCTAAAGAACGTTCTAGACAAATCCCTACCAATACATCTGGCCCTACACCTAAAGCTTGTAAATGACGGGCTAACTGGTTGGCTCTAGCATTCAACTGGCGATAAGTTATTTGTTGGTCTGCAAATATCGCTGCTACAGAGTCAGGTACGCGCTTGACTTGGGCTTCAAATAGTTGATGAATGCAAGTTTGTTGCGGGTAATCTACTTGAGTTTGATTCCATTCCACTAATAATTGTTGGCGTTCACCAGATGTTAAAAGCGGCAAATCTGCAACTTTCTGGTCTGGATTAGCGACAATCCCCGCAAGTAAAGTTTGGAAATTCTCTCCTAACCGAGAGATAGTAGCAGCATCAAATAAGTCGGTGCTGTACTCGAACCAACCACTAATTCCATCTGGCGTTTCAAACAATTCTAGGAATAAATCAAACTTGGCTGTACCATTGTGTTCTAAGCGATGGTTGATTGTTAAACCGGAAAGTTTCAAAGCTTGTATGGGTACATTTTGCAGTGCAAAGCAGATTTGGAATAAGGGATGGCGCCTCAAATCGCGCTCTGGTTCTAGTTCCTCCACCAGTTTTTCAAAGGGTACGTCTTGATGAGCGTAAGCTTCTAAGGTAACTTCTCGTACTTGCTTAAGCAATTGGCGGAAGGTTGGAGAATTGGAAAAATCGCTGCGTAGTACTAAAGTGTTAACAAAGAATCCGATTAAACTCTCGATTTCCTGATGATGGCGATTGGCAATTAACGAGCCTACTACGATGTCTTCACTACTCGTATAGCGGTATAACAGCGTTTGAAATGCTGCTAAAAGGGTCATAAACAAGGTACATCCCTCGTGCTGGCTAAACCGAGTTACTGCCTCGCTAAGAGATTTCGAGAGTGCTAAAGGTTGACGCGCTCCGCGATAAGTTTGGATGGCTGGACGGGGGCGATCGCTTGGCAACTGTAAAATGGGTAAATCTGCTAGCTGTTGCTTCCAATAACTCAGTTGCTCTGATATGACTTTTCCTTGCAACCATTGCCTCTGCCAAACAGCAAAGTCTGCATACTGAATGGGCAGTTCAGCCAAAGGAGAAGGTAAACCATTGGCAAAAGCTTGATACAGCAATGTCAGTTCTTGGAACAATACGCTCACAGACCAACCATCAAAAACTATGTGGTGAATGCTCAAAAGCAGTAAAGATTCCTCTGCATCTATCTGTATTAGGGCTGCTCGCAATAATGGGCCGCGGTTGATATTAAAAGGTTGTTGGAACTCTTCAATCCGCAATCGTTGAATTTCTGTATCTTTTTCTGATTCAGATAGAGAACGCAAATCTACCAAATGTATAAGTATACTTAGCGCCGGAATAATAATTTGTACAGGCTGCCCATCTAATGAAGCAAAAGCGGTGCGTAAAACTTCGTGCCGCCGCACAATTTCGTTGATGCTTTGTTCTAAAGCTTTCACATTTACCTGACCAAACAGGTGAAAACTTTGGGGTAAATTATAAAACGGACTGTCAGGCAACAACTGTTCGAGAAACCACAATCGCTGCTGGGCGAAGGAAAGGGGTAAATTTTGGTTGCGCGTTACAGGTGCGATCGCCCAAGTATGCCATTCTTGATTTTGCTTGAGTTGCACCTCGATACTTTCAGCCAAGCTAGCAACAGTAGGCGCATCGAATAAACGCCTTAATGGTATATCCAACTGATAGGTATCTCGAATCCGAGAAATTACCTGTGTGGCTAGTAGTGAGTGTCCCCCAATCTCGAAAAAGTTATCGTGGACGCTAATCTGCTGTAATTTCAAAACTTTCAGCCAAATTTTTGTTAGTACTTCCTCAACAGCAGTACGAGGTGAAACAAATTGCTCTTGATTCCATCGGTTGCGATCGGGTACTGGTAGGGAGCGACGATCTACTTTGCCATTAGCTGTTAGTGGCAATGCATTTAACATCACAAAACTAGAAGGCAGCATATAATCCGGCAACTTCTGTTGAAGGAATCTCCGAAGATTGCCACTTATTGTCCGCTGCAAGGTTTTCCATAAATGTTGAGCTTCTAAGATATGCTCCATGCTTTGGTTAAAGAGGATTTTTTCACTAGGCGTTAGAGTCAACTCAACACCAGCCCGCTTACCCTGACTCCAAGCAACACAGCCGTCTATCCAAAGTTCTTCTGATATTACTGGCAACCTCAGACAAAGACGGACTCGTTTACCTTTTGCCCAACTGAATGGTATCTCCACCAAGCACACACCACCATTGGAGATATCTTCTGTTTGGACTTCTATTATCCGATTGTCATCAGTCTCCACTCGGCAAAGACTTTGATAAGGTACTCGTTCTGGAATTAGGTTAGAAACAATATAGGCAACTAGGCGCTTTTCTCCAGGTACATCCTCACGCGCTATAACTGCGGCTTCGCGCACGTCAGGATGTTGCAACAATATTGTCTCGATTTCCCCTAACTCAATACGGAAGCCGCGAATCTTCACCTGTTGGTCTATCCGACCGAAATATTCAATATTACCATCTGGTAAGTAACAAGCTAAGTCGCCTGTTTTATACAAGCGATCGCAGCTTTCTCCACCCCCTCTGCTCCCCTGATCCTCTGCTCCTCTGCCTCTTTGGAAGGGATTGGGAATAAAGCGTTCTTTAGTTAAATCTAGCCGATTGAGATAACCTCTAGCTAAACTAACGCCACCAATATATAGTTCTCCCGGAACGCCTATAGGAACTGGTTTTAACTCTGCATCGAGTACGTAAATCTGGGTGTTAGTTATCGGACGACCTATAGAGGGATAAGTAGACCAGGTATCAGGATTTTGATTGAATGCTAAAGCTGTTACTACATGGGTTTCTGATGGGCCGTAGTGATTGTGAAATGAGCAGTGTGGCAGGGATTTGAATAATTTAACGATAGCTGGAGTGATTTGCAGTTGCTCGCCTGTGGTGGTAACTTCTTTGAGGCTAGTAAATAATTTCAAGCCAGATGCAGCTACTTCTGCCATTTGCTGTAGGATGACCACAGGCAAAATCGCTTTTTCAATTTCTTGGTTGTGAATGAAGTGAGCTAAAGCTGTGGAGTCCCGACGCAAGCTTTCTGAGATGAGAAACAAAGTTCCTCCGGAACACCAGGCAGCAAACATTTCATGAAAGCTGGCATCAAAGCTTAAGGAGGCAAATTGCAGAGTACGGACACCTGTTAATAGTGAATTTAGATGCCATTCGAGTAAATTCACTAAAGGGCGGTGGCCTAAACAGATGCCTTTCGGTCTGCCTGTTGAGCCAGAGGTGTAGATGATATAGGCTAAATTTTCTGCTGTGACTTCTGTAGAAAAATTTTCCTGACTGTATTGGCCTATTTTGTCCCAGTCGGTATCTAAACAAATAACTTGTGCCTGATGTTTAGGAAGTTCTGGTAGTAATTGGTGCTGAGTCAGCAATACAGATATCTGCGTATCCTCGAGCGTGAAAGCTAAACGTTCCTTGGGATACGCCGGATCTAGTGGTACGTAAGCACCACCAGCTTTGAGAACAGCCAAAACTGCGATCGCCATCTCTAGACTTCTCTCGACACAGATTCCCACTGGCATATCTGGCTTCACGCCTAGCGAATGCAGATAATGCGCTAACTGATTCGCTCGCTGGTTTAGCTGTTGGTAGGTGAGTGAAGATTGTTCGCGATTATTTTCTGCCTCTTTAAAGATCAGAGCTAAGGTATGTGGCGATCGCTCCACCTGCACTTCAAATAGCTGATGAATGCATTTATCTAATGCATAATTCGTACTGGTATCATTCCAGTTTTCTAATAGTTCTTGATGCTCGTTTTCTGGTAATATATTCAATTGCTCAAAATATTCACAACCTTGAATAATTTGATTAGCTATAAATAGTAATCTTTCTAAAGTTTTTATATATACGAAATAAGCTTCGTTATAAAAAAATTCTATTTCTAGACTATCTTTAAACTCATTAATTAGAAGATGAACTTCATTATCCGCAAAAGAATTATAAACAGTTAATCTGGTATTTTCTTCGGCAACAGGCACATTAAGCACACTGAAATTATAAAAATTATAGAAAAATTTTAATTGTTCATCTTTTATAGATTTTTTTTGTAAAAAAACAGAAATATTTTGATAATGATTTAAATTTTTGCGATAATCACTTATATATGAAAGGTAATTACCAATATTGTTATTTTTTTCTAAGCTATCTTGAGGAATAATAATCGGAACTACTTGATATAAACAACCTAAAACATTAAGTGTTTGCTTATTTCTTTTACCGATAATATCATAAAAGACAAAATCTCCTGGCGCTTGTAAATACTTGCTCAAGTAAATACCATACACAGCCCTAAAAAAAGCTGGAATATTACATTTATTTAGTTGGCAATATTTTCTAATCTCTTCTAGCTCATTCCCTGTAATTTGTACTTTTCTAGATTGAGCTTTGTTTTCTTCTTTGGATTTTATATAAGACGTGACAGGAATAACCTTACTTAAAGATTCCTGCCAGTACTGCTGAATTTCTTGAGTATCAAATTCAAGCAAATGCTCCTGAATAGAATCATAAAAAGAACTATATTTAAATTTTCGAGTAATATTGCCTGCTTTTAAATCTAAATAGATTTTTGCAACTCTTTCAAAGAAAACTTTGCCGGAATATCCATCAAAAAGAATATGAGGCGCACCTAAAATAGCAGTATAACTACCCTGTTCATCTTTGACTAAAATATTTTTAAATAAATAGTTTTTGTCAAGTTCTAGCTTGACTTTAATTTTTTGTCTTACAACCTGTTCCAAACTATTAAAATCAGCATTTTTAGTACCTATTTCTATAAATTCAAAATGAATATCAGCATTGTTATCTACAAATTGAAAAGCTTCACCTTGATAAAAAATAAACTTAGTCTTAATTGTGTCATCTTCTTGACATACTATTCTTATCGCCTGTTCCCAAGTATATGTATCTAAATTTTGTGGCAGCTTTATCGATAATCCTAAACTGAAAACAGTATTATCTGGATGAAGCATATTATCCAGATATAAATCTCTTTGTGTCGTTGTGAGCCGGGAAATTTTTCCAATCCTTGATGGTTCATACGGTTCATCTAGTATATTTCCTGTTACCAAAGCCATAAAAACTTCAGAAATTGAGATACTAGCACTAGCAACATCTGTACCTGCAAAATTATTAATCATAAAGATTCCTTTTGTGTAAAATTTTTACTTGATTCAGTTAGAAGTTTTTCTGATGTACGGGAAGTTCAATTAATAACTCGCTTCCTTGTCCTGGTATTGACGAACAACTGATTTTACCTGCATGTTTTTCCACGATAATATTGTAACTAATAGATAATCCTAAACCAGTACCTTTACCAACAGGTTTGGTACTAAAGAAAGGATTAAAAATCTGAGCAAGTATATCTGAATTCATGCCAAGTCCATTATCAGCAATGCAGATCGAAATCCAATTTTGCTCTAATAACTCAGTAGTAATTTTGATATAACCTGGATTTATTTCAGCTTCTTTTGATGAACGGGCAGAGTTAGACTCTTCTATAGCATCAATAGCATTAGCTAACAAATTCATAAATACTTGATTGAGTTGACTGGGATAACAGTCTACTAATGGTAAAGTGCCATAATTTTTGATAATCTGAATTTTAGAATTTACTGAGTCAGTTTTGAGCCGATGTTGCAAGATTAGTAAAGTGTTATCAATACCCTCATGAATATTCACTGACTTTATTTCTGCTTCATCCAAACGGGAGAAGTTGCGTAAACTTAGAACTATCTGGCGGATGCGATTAGCCCCGACTTTCATAGAAGATAGCAATTTCGGTAAATCTTCAAGCAAAAATTCTAGATCGATGTCCTCTTGTTCTGCCAGCATTTGAGGAGTTAAATTAGGTGAATGTTGCTCGTAAATTTTGATTAGGCGTAATATATCTTCAGTGTATTCACTTGCATGAGTAATATTTCCATAAATAAAGTTAATTGGGTTATTAATTTCATGAGCTATACCAGCAACTAGTTGACCTAAACTAGACATTTTTTCCTTTTGAACCATCTGTAACTGCGTAGCTTGTAGTTCCCTTAGTGTGAGTTCTAACTGTTGTGCTTGTTCTTTTAAACACACATTTTTTTCATTTAATTCCTGTGTTCTTTCTTCGACTTTTAGCTCCAGATTTTTGCTATAATTCTCTAATTCCTGGTTAGCTTGTTGCAGATTATCATTTAATTTAGATAAATTAGTATAAAGCTTTGCATTCTCAATGGAAATAGCTGCTTGAGAGGCAAGAATTTTTAAAACCTCTAAACGTTCCGTAGTAAATGCATTTGCTGTTAAGTTATTTTGCAAATACATAATACCTATGAGTTTACTTTGATGAATAATCGGCGTACATAAAATAGACTTACATTTCTGGTTAATAATATAAGGGTCGCTAACAAATATACCTTCACAACTAGCATTACCAAGAACAACACTTTCTTTAGTCGTAACAACATAATTAACAACTGATACTGGCAAATATCGAGTATTATCTAAAGGTATTGATGTTTCTAGCAATAGCTTATTGTGATTAACGCCCATTACAGCTTCTATCACCATTTGCCCATTTTTTTCTAAAAGTAAGCAGCTACTTTGTGCACCAGCATTTTCCATCACAATTGTCATCAATTTTGCTAGCAAATCATCTAGTATAATTTCGCTAGAAATAGCTTGCGAGGCTTTAAAGACTGTATTTAAATCAAAAGATGCTAAATTGCTTATTTTGCTTGAAGTAGTGGGTAGAGGTGACTTCAAACTAGATGATTCATGATTTATTCTTAATGGACAATAGTCAGGGTATTTTGATTCTAGTTCATTGACTTTTGTAATAGCTCCCCAACGTACATAACCATGATAAGATTCTTTGAGGTAGAAAATCGCTTGTTTATCTCTATTGCGAGAAAAGTAAAATTCTGCTGCCAATTCATTGGCTAGTGCTTCTTCTTGAAGAAATCTTTGTTCTTTCGCTCCTTGGATCGCTAGCTCATAATACTCCATTGCGACAAAGGTATGTCCTAAGATTCGGGCTTTTTCTGCTTCTACTAGATAGTATTTATGCTGATAGTTAGCAGGAGCATGACTAGCCCATAGCTGCATTTTTTCCTGATTGGCATTGATAATATCTAGATATTCTTGTTGAATGTCGGGTTCAACGTTGGCATATAAACCAATCAAGCCTAAAGAATAATATAAGTTGTGGATGCCAACTGACATCATTCCCAGAACACCACTTATATATTCTGAAGCTAATTTGGCATTATCAACTGCTTGAGCGTAATCCTTAAATAAGTAAAGTAGAATCATTTTGCCAACATAAACAACAAACAAAGAAGTAGCATTCTTCGTTTCTTGTAAATATGCAACCATTGATACTTCATCAAAACTATCGCCAACTAAAATATATTTATTTTGTGACAAATTTCGTAAATTTAATGTTAGTTGATGCCAAATTTTAATGTAGTTGATAGGGAAATCTAGTTGAAATTTTTGTAGCAAATCAATATATAATGCCTGCTGTTGAGCTACTAATTCGAGTTGTTCTCCACTAAAAAATATATGGCCGCAGTAGTGGACAGAGCAATAGCCAGCGTACTCTAAATCTCCGATTTCTAATGCGGTTTGAATTCCTTCTTGGAGTGGAGCAATTGTCTCTCTAATATGCTCTTTCCAATGAATAGTAAAACCATAAAATGGGGCATATACTTTGCTTTTAAGTTCAATAGCTTGGAATTGCTCTAATATCTGCCAAGCTATTTGACCAGAGTGATATCCAGCATCAATATTTTCTAGATAGCCACACAAAAGCATACCGTAATAAGCGTATCCGTGGGCAGCTAAAGGTGAATGACCGTGTTTAATGCAGAGATTGACAACAGTCAAGATTATCTGAGGAAAATTTGTTTTTGTCGGGTTAGTAATAAAAGCAGCACCAGCAATGGTAACAAGGATTTTTAAAGCCGCTAGGATGCAAGGATCTGTAACAATTGGATAATTTTCTAAATCTTGGAGTTGAGGTAAATTAGCTATAGTACTTTGTTTGTTTGGTGTTTCTGATAGAGATACTCCTAGCTTGGCGATCGCTTCTAGTCCAGCATCAATGGCTTGAAGCATCTGATTTTGAGCCATATAAAACTGGATCTGTAATTGATAAGCTTTGACTAGATCCAGCAGATTAGTGGCTTTTTCTAAAACTGTTTCAGTTAAGATGGCTGCGCGTTTAAAGTTAGCATTTAGGTATTGTAATTCTACGCTTTCTAGATGCAGTGCCAGCATCAGGTCGTAGTTACTTTCCCAACTTGATGAGTTAAGCAATTCTAGTCCGACTGTTGCATAACTCAAAGCAGCTTCGTATGCTGATGCTGCTTTTGCTTTTTGGCTAGCGATTAAATTTAATTTTGCTAGTCTATCTTTTTTGGACTGTTCGCAAATAAACTCAGTACCAAAATTTAGATGATTAACAATATCAAAAATCTTTTCTTCAATCTCTTCTGTTTGGTAAGAATCTAATAATAGTTGCCCAATTTTTAGGTGAGTTTGTTTTCTTCGAGATTCTGGGATGAGGGAATAAGCTGCTTGCTGGATGCGATCGTGTAAAAACTTATATGAAACTTTTAATTTCTGGGAAGCTATAGAGCTAGATGTGCTTTCGTCAAAAAACAACGGAGCTTTATAGTTATCACTTAGTGGCAAAATTAAACCTGCTTGCAGTGCTTCCCATAAATCAGATGCGGTTTCTGACTGAGATTTTTCATTGACAATTGCTAGAATATTTATACTAAAGCGATTTCCTATACAAGCAGATAATTTTAAAACTTCTTGCGTTTCTTTAGGTAATTTTTTAATATTTCTCGCAATTAATTCTATGGCATCATAATCTGTAATACCAACCGTCTGGATTTGATTGATTTGCCACTGCCATACTCCACTATTAAAATCAAAATTTAATAGTTTTTCCTGATACATTGTTTGGAGTAGTTGGTTGATGAAAAAAGGATTACCTTGAGTTTTGCTAAAAATTAAATTAGCTAAGGCTTTTGTTTTTTCTGTAGTGATATGGAAGGTATCAACTATTAATTCATGAACATTTCCAAGATTTAAAGGTTGTAAGAGGATATTGTTTATGACTGTTCCTGATTGTTGAATTTCATTTAAAGTTTGAAACAAATAATGAGTCGAGATAATTTCGTTATCTCGATAAGCTCCAATCATTAATAAATATTGGCTACCAGGTTCAACTATCAGCATCTTAATCAACTTTAGCGATGCTAAATCTGCCCATTGCAAATCATCTAAAAATAAAACGAGTGGGTGTTCTTTTTGAGTAAACACCTGAATAAATTTTTGAAATACCGTATTAAAGCGATTTTGTGATTCAGTTGCTCCTAGCTGTGGAACAGATGGCTGTTGACCAACTATTTTTTCAATTTCGGGAATAACATCAATAATAACTTGACCAATGTCGCCAAATGCTTTTAAAAGTTTTTGTTTCCAAATAAGTATTTTTTCATAATTTTCTGTTAATAATTGTTGGGTTAATTCCTGAAATGATTGAATTAAACCTGCATAAGGAACGTTACGCTTAAATTGATCGAATTTACCAGATATAAAATACCCGCGTTGCCGGATAATGGGTTTATGAATTTCATTAACCAAGCAAGATTTACCAATCCCTGCATAACCAGAGACTAACATCATCTCGGTTGTTCCTGCGCTTACTCGGTCAAAAGCTGATATAAGACATGCTACTTCTTGTTCGCGCCCATACAGTTTTTGAGGAATAGTAAACTGACTAAATTTATCTAATTGGCCAGGAATAAAATTGTCAATTTTGCCATTAGTTATTAACTGTTTAAGACAAGTTTCTAAATCTGCTTTTAGCCCTAAGCCACTTTGGTATCTTTCTTCAGCAGTTTTAGATAATAATTTGATTATTATATTAGATAATGCCTCTGGAATCTGTGGGTTAACTTGATGAGGGGGTAGAGGTTGTTTTGCAATATGAGCGTGAATTATTTCTAAGGGATCGGTGCAATAAAATGGTAACTTTGAGGTGAACAGTTCGTAGAAAGTTACGCCTAAAGAGTAAAAGTCTGTACGATAGTCAATCGACCTATTCATCCGCCCTGTTTGCTCTGGAGACATATAAGCAAGTGTGCCTTTGAGCAAATTCGGATTACTGATAATTGCATTTTCTTTTGATAAACGTGATGCAATGCTAAAATCAGTTATTTTAGCTTGCATTAGTTTAGGATTAATAATTATATTTTGTGGCTTAATATCTTTATGAATAATATGTTTTTCGTGTAAGCTGGCAATAATATCAGCAAGTTGAATGGCTATTTTTAAGCAATCTATGACATTAAGTTTAACATCATCTATATATTGTTTTAGATTTTGCCCTTCAATATCCTCTAAAACTAGAGTAATACAATTTTGAAAATTTTCTAATCTGTATACTTTGATAATACCAGGCAAATCTATAGAGCTAGAAATTTGGTACTCATGTTTAAATACTGTAACATATTCAAGATTAGAATATTCACTTTTAAGACTTTTTAAAATAACATTTTTCTGATTTGCAGTATCGTATGCTCTATAAACAACAGTTTCTAGACTGTCAGAAATTTTTTTTAGATTATTATATTTAAAGCTTGTAACCATCGTTTTCTATTTGAGTTATTTTTTTAAAGAATATTTTTGAACTGGTTAAATATTTATATTGTTAATATATGACAATGTATTTTTAAATGTTATAAATATAAAGATTAATAAATTATTGTATTTTAATTTCGAGTATAACAGTTGATTTTTTATTTACATAAGTATGAGATTTTCTAAAATTACATTTACTAAAATACTCTTACAAAATTCATGTAATAGATTAATTTGTTATATTTTACTGGTTATAAAACTTGATTGTAATCGGCTAATATACTATTGTTTTAGAAATCTAGATCAACCAGCCTCTATGTAATTACCGTAGGAATTTAATTTCCAATTTAAAAAAATCTTGAGTAATAAGTGCTGAACATAGAGAAAATTTAATGTTCAGATAAGTTCAGTTAGCATTAAAAACAACAAAGTTATCTAATGCTATGCAAATAATCTGTGTTCCATCTCTATTTATTACACTTTATCTAAATTAATTTTTATTAACCCAGCTACAAATGCTTTATGTCAGTTTTGTTGCGTTCTATTTAATAAGTAATTTATCTAAGTATTACAGTGCTGAACAGTATTGAGCCGAGATACGGATACCGTTGGCGAATTCCCCAAACAGGTCAACTGAACCGATTGAGAATCTTCTGAGCAGTTTTATACCCAGTAGCTTGCTTACCTAACTTCAGTTCATACAGGATGAAATACAAGCAAGCCTCACCGGGGCTATCAGCAGGGACTCGATAGAATGACATTGGTACAAGCTGTAGCGTCAAATCAATTCAAAAGGCACGGGCTTGGGGTTATCAATTAGCTATTCCATTATTGAGAAACATAAAGGGGAACTAAGTGTAATATCAGAACTAGATCGGGAGCAGAATTTACACTTATATTGCCCTTGAATTAGGTTTATTTCTTGAATCTGCTGGAGGAGCGTTATGTTCCAACTCATGTTGTTATTGCAAAGGTAACATGATGACAAATTCAGTTCCTTGGTTGAGTGTAGAATTAACTTGAATTGCTCCTCCGTGCTTTTCTACTACAATTTGATTAGCGATCGCTAATCCCAGTCCAGTACCTTTACCAACTGTTTTCGTGGTGAATAGATAATTAAAAATCTGTTGTCTTACTTCCTCTGTCATGCCAATGCCATTATCACAAATCCGAATCGTGACATAATTAGGACTGGACACCTCGGTGCAGATGTTGATTGCCAGGGAATTATTGACTCGCTTTCCTTCCTGCCAAATGTCTTCTAAGGCATCAACGGCATTAGCTAAAATATTCATGAACACTTGATTGATTTGCCCCGGATAGCACTCAACTTTTGGTAAGGAAGCGTATTTTTTGATGATTTGAATTTCCGGTCGCTGTCCAACTCCTTTCAGGCGATGTCGCAAAATTAATAATGTATCGTTAAGTCCTTCATGGACATCAAACTTAACTTTTCCGAAAGTGTCAGTACGGGCAAAGTTTCGCAGCGATACGGATATATCTTTAATTCGTTGTGTGCTAACCTGCATCGAGTTGAGGAGCTTTGGTAAATCTTCTAAGATAAACTCTAGATCTGTTTGTACGATCGCATCTTGAATTACAGGCGGTAATTGGGAATAATTTTGCTGACATAATTGCAAGATTTCGATGAGGTCGGCAATATACTCTTGTGCCGGATAAATATTGCTAATAATGCAGCTAATAGGATTATTCATTTCATGTGCTACACCTGCTACCAATTGACCAAGCATAGACAGCTTTTCTTGTTGTACCAGCTGCACTTGTGCCTGTTCTAAAGCTGCTGTTCTATCTGTCACTCTTTGTTCAAGATTGTCGGTCAATTGCTTGAGTTGTAAATGCATTCGCACTCTGGCAATGACTTCTGCTTGTTCAAAAGGTTTGGGAATGTAATCAACCGCTCCTAATGAAAATCCTTTCACCTTATTTTCAGTATCCGCTAACGCAGTCATAAAAATAATGGGGATGTTTTGCGTTAATGGGTCAGCTTTGAGTTTATGGCAAGTCTCAAACCCATCTATTCCAGACATTTGCACATCTAACAAAATTAGAGCAGGTTGTTTATGCTGTACCATTTCAATTGCAGTTTCTCCATCTTCGGCAACTCGAACTGCAAACCCGGCACTTTTTAGCGCTTGTGATAGTACTGACAAATTAGTGGGATTATCATCAACAATTAAAACAAAATCAAAGTTTTTCATCGGTCGAAATATAGTTTTTTATAGAAAAAATAAAAATCGCTGCTTAATATGGAATATCAACAAATTATTTGGCTTGATTCATCCACTGTTTTAAAGCATCTCGCAATTTCTTGATTTGGAAATTTTCGGCAAGTTGAATTACTTTTTGAGTAAAATCAGAATAAGTAGAACATTCATTTTTCAAATCATTTACTTCCTGCAATATTTCATCGAGATTGCCATCTTTTGCCAACTCATATAAGCGAGTCAATATTTCAATAGAAGGTAAAGAAATATTTTGAGAATTCACCTGCAAATTAGTTGGGTTTTGATTTGCAACAATTTCTGATTTTGGTGCATAAATCCATACTAATTTTAAGTGCAATCGCAGTAATTCTAGTAAACTTTCAGCGACAACAGGCTTAGATAAGAAAGCAACTGCACCGACATCTAAACTCTGATTTTGGTCGTTTTCAAATACACTTGCAGAAGAAGCAATAATGGCTACATTTTTAAACCCATCGGATTGCTTAATTTGCCGAATCAGTTCAAAACCATCCATTACAGGCATAATTAAATCAGTGATAATCAAATTAGGTTGAGATGCAATAGCTCGATCGATCGCCTCTTGTCCATTACTAGCTTCGATTAATTTAAATCCTATCGGTTCTAATAAATTAAGAATTACCGAACGGTTTTCCCACTTGTCATCTACTACTAAAATAGTACGTTGCTCGCCCTGATAGCCTGTGATAGCTCCTTGTTGCATCACTCTAGAATTTGCAGCCCATTGTTTTGCTTCTGGTAACTCCACTTCAAAGTGGAAAATACTACCGCGATCTGGTTGACTTTCAACTTCTAAATTGCTGCCCATAAGATTGACGATTTTTTGACTAATAGCTAATCCTAATCCAGTTCCTTGGGACTGTCTTTTTATATCTCCTACTTGTTCAAAGGGCAGGAAGATTTTCTGCAATTGCGCTGATGTCATGCCAACTCCTGTATCTTTCACTTGAAAACGAATTTTATAATTAGTTATTAGTTGTGTTTCTTGGCTAATGACATCTACTTTTAAAGTTACTCCTCCTTTATCTGTAAACTTGATAGCATTTCCTAAAAGATTAATCAGAACTTGCCGCAGTCTTTTTTCATCAGCATGGATACCAACAGGGAGTTGAGTGTCGGGCTGATAATTGAAAGCAATGACTTTTTGATCGGCTTTAATACGGCAGATTTCGACGACTCCTTCTAAAAATGAAGGCAAATGGAAATCGATTGGATGCAACTCCATTTTGCGGGCTTCGATTTTAGACAAATCCAGCACGTCGTTAATTAGAGTTAATAAATGAAAGCCGCATTGATGGATGATTTCAATTCCTTTTTGTCCTTTGTCTGTTAAGGGTTCAGTCCTTTGCAGGATTTGAGTATAGCCTAGTATGCCATTTAGTGGTGTGCGTAGTTCATGGCTCATACTGGCGAGAAATTCACTTTTGGCTTGATTAGCAACTTCAGCAACAGTTTTTGCTTCTTTGAGTTGGGCCGTTCGTTCTTCAACTCGTCGCTCTAGTTCATCATTGGTTTGTCGGAGGATCGCGGCCGATCTCTGGTTTTCATGGGTGACGGCAGAAATCACAAAGGTAGTAATAGCAATTACACAAATGAATGATTGCAGCAAAATAAGTGATTCATTGGGTGATAGTTGTTTGGCAAATGAACCGAAGCCATTAACAGTCCCAAAAACTGCGATCGCTGACACAATGAGTACAGCTAAAGTCGATATCCGCGCTTCAAATCGAAATGCAGCCCAAATTAACGGCGGAACGATCGTATATTCAATTGGGTATCCTCCTGAAAAGGCAATCCGAACAATCCCCATTATTGACAGTAAGACAAATATAAGTTCGAGAATTTGTCGCCGATGAAAGCTTCTTGGCGATGGCGACTTTTGCAACCATGCCAGTACTAAAGGTGTAATAACTAAAATGCCTGTGCTGTCTGATGTCAGCCAAGTTTGACAAACGTTGCTAAATACTGCCCAAGGTGCAATACCACTGATACAAAGTGTTAGTGCTGCTAGTATGGAACTGATGAGGGGACTAGGTAGAGTTAAAAGTATAAATTTAAAAATATCTTGCGATCTCTCTAAGAAATTGTACCGCTTGATAAACTTCTGAATCAAAAAAGTTGCAACAAAAGGAGTAATTAAATTAATAGCAGGAATAATACTACTGAGTACAAGATTGTTTTTAAAAAAAAGAATATAACTAACAGCAAAATCACTCAAAAATAAGATAGGCCAGACTCGGTACCCTACTAATAACATTCCTGCTAAGAACACCCCAAACGAAGGCCAAATTGCTGACGCACCACCAACGAATGTCATGGATAAACCTATATATCCAAGTCCGAGGTGAACAATTGGAATAATTAGTGCAGCTATGATAAATGGACGATCTAACTTGGCTAGGAATTGCCGCTTTATCGTAGTTTGCTGCATTTGTTGTCTCCATAAGCTCAACAAGGGTTTTCAAGCTTATGGTTCCCAAGTATTAAGAACTTTCACCATCAGGGCTTATGCACAAAGATTTTCTGTTGAGATCGGATTTAGAGTTCAAGGGGGCTGACAGGTGTAGGTTTTTACAATTAGGAGAAGTTAAAGTAACTGCACCGAAAAACTTTGGCTGTGTACACATAAGTAGGCGTAAATATAGCGAAGACACTGTTGGCGAATTCGGAAACGCCTATGGGTTTGTAGTTAATTCAGCGATGAAACGATTGAGAGCTTTCAGTGCAGCTTTGTATCCAGTGGCTTGCTTACCTAACTTCAGTTCCAACAAAATGCGATCGCGTAAAGCTTCAAGTGCTTCTAGTTGGGGCAGTAAGGCGGTTGAAGTTTGAGTATTCTCATCATCCGGTGTATTACACGGTTGAAGAGAATCGGCTTTCCATGTAATACTTGGTAAGTTTTGTGGTTCATCCCATATAATACTTGGTAAAGTATTGTCCCGCACAATTTGTTCTAAATAGTCAGCACGAGTTTTGCCGTTGCATTCTGCTGCAATACCCAAAGTCTTCCAGGTTTCATCGGTTAGTCTCAGGGAGCGAACTAAACGATAGTCGTCGTTTTTGAGTGCAAACTTGCCCTGAATATCCCGTTTCATTTTTGTTAATAGGGGCGTGAGTATCAATGGATGCTGTTGGCGAAATATTTCTTCACATTTGAAAACCCAACAAATGCTCCCAGCAAGCAGAGTTTTAAAGAAAGTGGGATGATGTTGATCAACAAGCATTTACCATCACCTGCGGTGAAGGAGGAATTGAGTGATTCAACCGCAAGCCATAGACCCCATTCCAGAAGAAACAGTGCGTGTGGCTCGTGCCGCTTTCCCAAAAGGCAATCTCTACATAACCATGAGGGATGAAATTGGTACTCTCTACAAAGACCAAGATTTTGAAGCACTGTTTCCCACACTTGGGCAACCCGCTTTTAGTCCTTGGCGGTTAGCTTTGGTCTGCGTCATGCAATATATTGAGGATATGACTGACAGACAAGCCGCAGATGCAGTTCGCAGTCGAATTGACTGGAAATATGCGCTCTCCCTGGAATTAACAGATCCAGGGTTTGATTTTAGTGTAATCTGCGAGTTTAGAGTCCGAATAATCAAAGGAAGTGCTGAACAGAAATTACTAGCTGACTTTTCCCGTTAAGTCTCTTTTGAAAGCTGGCAACCCTCACAGAGGTCATGCAATTTTAACCAACCTCGCCATAGTACCTGGATACCAATAGGAGTTTTATGTCGATGTTCAAGATAGCCTCCAAGACGGGCGATCGCTTCAACAGCCCAACTAACTGTTAGCACTTTGGGTAGTTTGGGAGATTTAGCTTTCAAAATCCGAAACTGAAGGGGATTAAGAATTTCAATGGCGGGGGCTGAAGGCTGGGTGCGGTGTAGGGGTGCGATTCGTTTAACCTAAATGAGTAGAAATACTCAGGGACGGTTAGCTTGGTTCACAGAACCATGACAACTGAATGACCATGTAGGTGAAAGTCCTATAATGCCCACATGCTCCCACGGCTCAATAATAATTACAGATGAACAAAACAATCTGGCTGAGGTGGCACCCATAGGGAGAGAGTTGACGGCTCTCACTCAACACTTTTGCACAAAATCTTGATTGAGCAAATTGAGGATGCCCAGATGAAAACAGAAATTCTCATGAAAATGGATAGCCCAAGCAGTATCCGCTTGATTACCAAATATTTTGTTTAATGTCATTGCTGGGGCATGGCACATCAAGTTGGGATAATTTTTTTAGTCGTAAATATTTTTACCCCTGATCAAGATGCCAGCGCCTTTAAAAGTTAACCTGTCACCAATAGAAGATCAAGCCCTACTAGCACTCACTCAAGCAAAAGGTATACCACCAAGAACTCAAAGTCGTGCCACTGTACTACGCTTATCAGCTGCTGGATGGACAGTGCTAAAAATCGCACAATACTTAAAATGGCATCCACAGACTGTACGCGACACAATTCATCGCTGGTACTGGGGCAAACTCGATAGTTTGTGGGATTGTTCGCGTCCGGGTCGCCGTCGCCGATGGCATAACCCAAATATGAAGTCTCTGCTTCAATTCAAAATATCTTTATTTAGCTATCAACTTATTTTTATTTTATTTTCTTACATCTGTTACATCTATTTAATGCTATTTCTCCACAGTCATGGCGTTTCTACTACTTATGCAGTCAAAATTTACAGGCAGTACAAGGATGAAGCACTCGCTACTCTCACCAGCAATCCCTACCAGTTAGCTGCTGACATCTACGGTATTGGTTTTCTGAGAACTGATAAAATTGCCTTTAATTTAGGAGTTGCGCCTGATAGTCAGTTCCGTTACCGTGCTGGTTTAATTCATGTTTTGAACGAAGCTGCTGCCGATGGGCATTGCTATTTACCCCAGCCTCTACTAATTGAGAATGTTATCAAACTCCTGACTACAGCAGATCACACACCCGAAGAAGATGCCCTCACTGGTATTATCAAAGACATGGCACTCAAGGATGACTTAATCCGCGAGAAAAGCTCAGACCAAACGCTGCTATGTTATCTACCAACGTACTTTCACACCGAACAGAACCTTGCTCAATTAATACAATCTAGATTTTGCCAACCAGTTGCACAAGATATGCCTCGTGTTCGCGCCTGGATTGAGCACTTCACCAAGAGTCGTAAAATCAAACTTTCACCACAGCAACGGCTAGCGGTAGAAATGGCTGCATATTCAAGGGTAATGATTCTTACTGGTGGCCCCGGTTGCGGTAAAACTTTCACCACCCAGATCATAGTCTCTCTGTGGAAAGCAATGGGCAAATCTATCGCCTTAGCTGCGCCAACTGGACGCGCTGCTCAACACCTGAGTGAAATCACACAACTCGAAGCCAAGACGATACACTGCTTGTTGGAATTTGACCCAAAGACAATGGGCTTCAAACGCGATAATCAAAACCCTTTACCCCATACCGCAATTGTCGCGCTAGAAGCTAGTATGCTTGATTTGTTTCTGGCATCTTCTTTGGTAAAGGCGATACAATACGGTTCCCAACTACTGCTAGTGGGTGACATTGACCAGTTACCCTCTGTCGGTCCGGGTCAAATCCTTGCTGACTTGATTAATTCTGGTCACGTTCCGGTGGTGCGGTTGACCAAGCTATTTAGGCAAGCCCAACAGAGCGCAATTATCACCTCTGCTCACCAAATTAACCGAAGCCAGTTTCCCACAATTGAACCGATTTCCGATAATCCCGTGTCTGAGTGTCTGTGGCACGGCGGCGGTCATCACCCCAAACATGGTGTTAAAGCAATATCCGAAATCATTACAGACTTGATTCCCCGCCTGGGTTACAATCGAGTTACTGATGTGCAAGTGCTTTGCCCCATGTCGCGGGGTTTGCTTGGGACTCGTAACCTCAATACCGTATTGCAGCAGTTGATTAATCCGCCCAGTCCCGACAAAGTAGAGATTACCAGGGGCGGGAATTTATTACGAGAAGGCGATCGGATCATTCAACTGACTAATGATTATAATCACGAAATTTTTAATGGCGACTTCGGAATTATCAAGGCCATTGATCTTGAAGAGATGGAAGTTACTGTACAGTATGGTAAGCATACTGTCGTTAGGACCAGAGCAGACTTAAATCAAATTGCCCTCGCTTGGAGCTTCACCATTCATCAAAGCCAGGGTTCAGAATATCCGGTAGTAATTCTGCCAATTTATACGCAGCCTTATATAATGTTGTCTCGTAAACAGTTGTACACAGCATTAACTTGTGCCAAGCAGTTAGCGATTGTCGTTGGTTCCAAGAAAGCGATATCCAAGGCTTTGCGTTCTAGTGACGGCCAACTGCGATATACGCGATTGCAGCAGCGGTTGGAAAGCGCTTTTTTGCACCCGACGATTGCAATTTAGAAATGTTCAACTTAACAATTTCACCCGGCTTGCGGTTGTTGCTCTCAAAAGAAGTAGCTAGCTGTGCTTTCGCCCCCTGTCTCGTAAGCGACGGCGGGGCATTTCATTCCTGGTAAGTGCCTTGGCAATTCTTGAGAAACTACTTCTCTAGCTCCCGTTTGCGGTTCTAGAAAAAAAAGTGTCTTAAACACAAAGCAATCAAACCACTCTCAAAAAATAAACTAAAAATGACTCTATAGTTTTATGGCGTGATAGCGCTTAAAAAGCAGTACACTGCGGCGTAAATAAACTTTGGAGGACGCTCTTTGACCTATTGTATCATTTATTAACTATAAAGTCATTTTTAGTTTATTTTTTTCATCTATTTTTAGGTTTTTCAAAATAAATACCCTGCTGAACAATTGCATAACAGTATTGTGTTTGTCACGCTCCTCAGTATTAGAGGTGTACTATACGCAAAAATCGATAAATTTTCACTCGCTTGAGGGTGAGTTGAAACGCCCATTTTAAAGGACAATAAAAATCAGACACTATAAAACCAGACGAAACTACTCTTGTGTCTGATTATAAAGGGAGTAATAAAAATGACGCTCTCTGTTGTCCACATAACAGCGTATAGAAAGGCTCTTGCTTCCTTGCCCTGGACCCAGGCAGAAGCGAAGTTGATTGCACTGTGGTTGGAGGGGAAAGCACCAAGTTCTGTTCGGGCATACCAGCGCTACACGAGACGATTTCTGGAATTCTTGGACAAACCTCTCAAAAAAGTGACTTATGAAGATTTGGTAGAATACGCTAGCTCCTTCGGGAGCAATGTAGAAAGTACCAAGCGCATATACATTGCCGCAGCTAAAAGCTTGATTAGTTTCGCTCATAAAATTGGATATTTACCTTTTAATGTGGGTATGGCACTCAAACTGGGCGAACTGCCAGATGTAATCAACGAACGCTATCTAGATGAGGCTGATATTAAACTGTTAGTACGAGCAGCATCTAAGCATTTAGCTGATGCTAAAACTCCCAAACGGCAGAACATCGCAAAAAGAAATTTGTTAATTATCAAACTCTTGTACCAGGCGGGATTACGGGCAAGTGAAATTTGTGAGTTGACCTGGGGAGATTTGACACCCCGTGGTGAGAGTGGTCAGGTATATGTTCGTAAAGCCAAAGGCAGCAAAAATCGTACTATTCTCATCAAGTCGAAGCTGTGGTCGGAACTAATGGAGTTCAAAGGTCAGGCTTTACCAAAAGACGCAGTGTTCCAAAGTCAAAAAGGGGGACACCTCGACCGTCAAAACTTGCACCCAATTATCAAGGAAATAGCCTCTGCTGCTGGGTTAAGCGATAAAGTTTCGGCGCACTGGTTACGTCATGCTCATGGATCTCACGCCATTGAGCGCGGAACTAATCCGGTACTGGTGAAAGAAACTTTGGGTCATGCCAATTTAGCCATCACCGATCGCTATCTCAAGGCTCGACCTAATGACAGTAGTGCTTTAAATTTGATGGATCTTTGAAACAGACCGAATTGGAAATTACCCCTCCATCGGTAACACCTCCTCCGATAGCCACTCATAAAATTCCGGGATTGCTGCCTCCAACGAGCGCAGTTCACTGAGCGCTATCGCCTCCAACTCCAGCACCACCTCCCAACGCAAATCGCCAGTCCATCGCTTGAGGATACCCTTAAGAGCCTCTACACCTTGGACGATGCCAGAGCGAAGGGTTTCCACGCAGTGAAGTAAAGTAATGCGATCTGTAGAGGAAGCAGGGGAGAGAGATTCTTGCCCCTGTGCCCCTGTGCCCAAGAGTGCTGCTCCCGGGGTTACTGCCATAGATCTGTGCCCCTGTGCCTCTTCTGGTTGTGTAGTATCCACCCCCCCAACGAGGGGGTTCCCTATACAATTATGGGGGGGGGTGGATACGGCGGATAAAATCGGCTCTAAGCCTGATGCTGATTGTCTTTCGGCACGTTTGCTTTGTCGATGTTCGATAACAGCGAGTGCAAAATCCAATTCTGCCTTCGACAGCGAGAATAATTTCACCTGTTGACCGCGTTTGCCCTGCTTACGGCAAGCTAACTTTAGCCCCAGTTGTTCAACCAAAGTGGCCAACAGCCAAATTGGTTGACAGTCGGTTGGTACAGTAAAACCAAGAATTGCTTTGATGTGAGCAGCACATTGAATGGCGATCACTGTCATATTTAATAGATGTGGATCGGCAGCTGTCAGTTCTTCGTCAGTGACTAAACGCCCCAGGATGTGATGTAACCCCAAGTTTACCCTTGCTAACCACTTGGCGGAATAATTTCCCCAATCCATACAAAATGGTAGTTTGTCGCGTTCAGCGCGGTCTAGTTGGGTAACAAATGCTGGTGGTAATGGGTACTGTTTACCAGTCTTGGAGTCTTGGATGATTTCATTTGGTGGGCATAAGATGGCTTCAAGAGCAGCAAGCGCCCCAACGAGTCTACCGGAGTTGTCCTTCTCGACTAATAGGGGCGTAACTTCCATACCGTAAGCTTCATGAATGCGGAATTTTTCACATTCGTTCATCTCATCAGGCGAAAGATAATCCTTGGTTTGTCGTGCGCGGTATTCTGTTTTAGTAATGTTTTTGGCACTGGCGACGGCATGATGGTGAGCAGTATCCAGAGCATCAGCAGCATTTTTCAAATATTCCAAAGCATGAGCATCATTCTCATCACCCACTGGTACAATCTGATTACCCATTTGAGTTAACAAATCGCGCAGATCCGCCCGAAGATTATTAATTGATTGATGGCGGTTGGCTTGAATTTGGCAGTAGGCATCTAATGCCCAATCCTTCTCAGCCCCGCGCTTACCAGTCTCGCGGTCGATCCGCAACAGAAAAGCTGTGATTTCGTTGGTTTGGAGTAACCTTTCTTTGATTTTGGTGGGATTGGTGTCAAGGTAGCCAAATGGGGGTTTGGGGGCCACCCAAACATGAATCGGCACTTTTGGACGATACCGCCACAGTTGTTGAGCGCATTCGGTAGCGGTTTGACTGATGGCATGAAACACCCCAAACACTAAATCAAAATGATAGTCTGGAATGTCTACACCAGTTCCCAGACTGGGCGAAGTCAAAAGTATATCTATATTTTTGACGGCATTAGTGATGTCTTTAATAAAGACCACATTCTCGTCACTGCCAGAGTTATCGGAATGTACAGACCAAATCCGTAATTTTGCCAAACGTCTACTATTGTTAGTAGTAGATGGAGAATTAGTGGTGGAGTCAATCTCGTCGGCATCAGGAGATAACTCAATGTGTAGCAATAATGATTTTTCTAGTTTCTTGATGAAACGCTTTGAGTCAGACACCACCATGACTTTCTGACCAATCATGATTGCCGCCGAAATCTGAGCCACCAGCACCGAAGAATTCTGTCCTTCGTACCAATAGATGGTGCGATCTCCGTTGTTGAACTCATTCTTAATAATGTACGGCTGCTCGTTCTCTGGTCGCATCGCTTTGAAAAACTCAATGGTTGTGTCATCCATGTGTGCATCGGCAATCACTACCAGGGGGGCGTTGTAGACGATATACTGTAGTGTTTCCAGGATTAAGGCGCGATGTTCTTTACAGGTTTTGCTCAGTAATAGGTGAGTCAGGTATTGGCAAGCCTCATCAATGAAAATGCAGCCATAAGTTAGAGCTTGGGTATTTAACTTATATAAACTGTCGATGGTGATACTGAGTGCAGTTGCCTGCGTCATGCCTGCATAACCAAGGTCAGAATACATCAAGGTTTTCAAACGTTGTGCTAGATTTTTGAGCAAATTGACTCGATGTCCGTTGTTGAGGAATTTTTGGTCAGGGTGAGCATCACGCCAGCACCGCATTAACTCGGTTTTGCCAGTACCCATGTCAGAGATGAGTACCACTAACCCAGTTTTTGGGAAGACAATCCTATAAGGCTGTTGCTGTTGTCTCAATTTTTTGAGCTTGTACCTGATTTTTCCACAAGTGCCTGGGGGTATTTCCTCTGGCTGCTCTGGTTGATGGGGAAAACCAAAAGGTTCAAGTTGTTTTTCTCTTTGTAATACACATACTGTCTGTTGTGGTATGTTGGTTGTTGCTTTGTCCTTGACCGAAATTGCTTCAGTTAAATATTTAGTATTGATAACTGCGTCTGGTCTATACTTTCTCAATCCTCGGTGCTTGATGAGGAACGAACGTTGGTAATCTTTCAATGAGTGAGCATCATCAACAATTGCCGTCAGCAATGCGTTAGCATCCTCACCTCTAGCAACTACAAAATCATCAACGCCTTTCTCCGGCCCCGGCAGCAGTGCCACTTCACAAGTACAGCCAGCCGCCTCAATCGCAATGCCAGTGCGAACTGTGGCTTGATACACCGACCATCGGGTTTTTAGCTTCGTCTCGTAGTCAAACAGAATAATGAATTTCCGCCCCTTTTGTGCCAGTGGTAGTAGATCCGGATGCAATCTCTCATCGAAATCCTTTTTCCCCACTCGTCCGTTCCAAATGCCCGGCAGTGCTAGAGCTACAAACCCCAAGCTTAGTAAACAGGCCGCCTTTTTTTCACCTTCGCAAAGGATTACAGGTATTTCCGCGTGTCGCTGTACCCATTCCCAAAATATCAGTGGAGTAAGCCTATTTTGTAACCTCAGTGCTAGGGGCGAGTGATATCGCTTAATGTTATACCGTCGTGCCACCAAATCCCAAACATAATCGGATACATCAAAGTATGTGACTCGGTTAGGCGTTTTGGGTGGTGACTCATACTTAACAGGTTTTCCTTTTTCCCAATCAATCCGGGGTAGGGAAGGTTTCATCCGTCCCCACTCCATTGGTTGCCAGTTGTTAATCGGGTCTAGTCCGCTAATCCATAATCCTCCTGCTATTAAATGCAGATAGGCTTTTAAAAAACCGTCTGTAACTCGACCAGCGTTTTTTCTGGGGATCGCTTGGGAGATGAACAGATAATCGTAAACTGTTTCTCCTTCGATATGAGAAAAGTTGCGCTCGATCAAAGATGGATGAATGGCGCTGCTCACCGCTAGCTCATGATACTCGGCGGCAGTGAGATTATTGGGGTATTCACAAATGTTAGATGACAACATTTGATCCCCAACACCCAACTCTTGTGGGCATTGGTTATTTGACACAGTAGATTCCTCTGATAGCTATGGTTTTCAGCTTCACAGAGGGGTTTTCAATCTAGATTTCAGGAATCAGGAGTCAGAGGAATTAGAGTCCTTCGTAGGCGCGATCGCATCTGCCAAGTCCTTCACCTCATCTTGAAGTGAAAGACTTGTACGGGAAAATAGACCCATAATCAATTCCGAATGCTGGGTTCTGAGTTCTAGATTATTCTTATTCACACTGCTTTATAAAAATTTACATAAATCAAATATAAATTTTCTATCAAATTGCCAAAAACGGTTAGCAGAGACTAGCTGTACTTTTCTCTTTATCGCTATAATGGCAAAGTAAAGCAGCGTGGGATCTTTTGACAAGTCAGTGGTTTCAAGTCGCCAAACTTTAAACCCCACTTTCTTCGTCATCACGAGATCAACCCCGCTCTGGAATTATTGAATTGTCTGAACTTTAGGGCAAAGCGCTACTCCTTAGTAGGTTTTGCCTACATTTTTATGTGTGCCTTATTTTCCTCCATTTTTGGTTGTACGCGTTGACAAGCTCGATCTTACAAAACTTCGGTTATTTTCGCATCTAGCAAGATTGTGATTGTTTAATTGTGTTACCTCCTGATTGATTAATCTTTGTACATTTTGCCCTACTGGTTTAGGGCTTTTCTCAAGTAGCCCTGAGTGACATAGTGACATGTGTTTGGGGTCTAGCTCGAAAACTTGTATGTGGGAGTTTACCCGATGCGAACCCTGCTTGGTTAAGCAACTGAGTATACCAGTGGTTGCTGTTACCTTTCGAGGGTCTAGCTTACCTGCCATCATAACTACCTCTGTTATGATGCAATTTTTAAATTGGAAGAGTCAAAATTATGTACTATACCTAAAGTGTCTGTAAGAACATACTTCTTGATAACTGGTTGAAGTATAAAGCAGATTTCTTTAGTAATAGGGTTTTTAACACTTTCAATTAATGACATTCTTTCTAAATTTTCTAATGCTTTGACTAAATCTAAAGTTGAAATAGATACTTGATGGGTGAGTTTGAAATTATTCAATATTGTGGTAATAGTAATTGATTCTGAACCCTCAACAGTCTTTTCAGCTAAGTAAATCATAATCTGTTTATGAATGCTGTCCAAGATATTCCCAACCATTTTATTAAGTATATTTTCTAATTTTTTACTGACAAGAGTAGTTGGATTTTCAAAAAATATTTCTGTATTACCAAACATCTTATGAATGCGGTTAACCACATCAGCCAATTCAGAAGGGTTACCACGATAAGTTTGAATTAGTTGATGACATCTTTTTAAATCTGTAATTCCTCTTTCACCCAAAAATTTGATGGCTGAATCTGTATCTAAACCTTCAACTCTTATAAATTGGAAAGGTCTTTTAGTGTTTATAAATTCAACAAAATCATCAAATAAAACTCTGTTAGTTACTATAATACAACTTTGGTGATTTTCCTCAACTAAACGTCTGATAAAAATCAAATAATCCAAGTTGAGTTTGGGATTTTGATATAAAATTTCTAATTCATCTAAAACTATTAAACAGCGTTTTTGTTTGAGAATTTTGAGCAATAAAGTAATTTTAGCTTGGGTATAACTGGGCGAAATGAACTGAGGATCGAGAATTTCTAATAGTTCTGATATTAAATCTTCAGTTGTGGGGAAATAAGCTACTGATTTCCAAATGAAAAAGTCGAAGCCAAAATTTTTATCTTTACTAATATCGCTCATTAATTTTGCTGCCAAAGAGCTTTTACCAATACCTGCAACTCCCACCAGTGATATACAGTTAAATTGCTGTGTTGCAATTAATTCTTTTAAGTAGACAAGCTCCTGTGTGCGACCATAAAATTTAGAAACATCAGGGAGCTTACTTCCCTTGATTACATCTTGATTTATAAAGGCTTGTAGACAAGTTTGGAAATTTCGTTTGCAGACTTGTTCTCCGTTGCCAATAATTTTTGTCAATAGATCAAATAAGTCGATTGCTACCCGGCGTTGCAAATAATTTTTTTTATAAGATGAGTTTTCAGACATCTCTTCATAGCTTTGATCGTACCAAGCTCCTCTTACAACAATAATTTCTGGCTCTGATAAGGATTTTGCCCTCGCTTGGTAGACTAATTCATTCAAAACATCTAAAGCTTCTTCTAGAGTCAGCTTTTGTAAAGTGCTACTCTTGAGATGAATATCTGAGGGTGCATTAGCAGAAGACGAATCTGGTTGTAAAGAAGCACTATAAGCCATAAGTTACCCGTTAATACTGCTATAGTATGGCGTTGATAACATAGTACTTTATGTGTGACTTTAAAGCTACCTCTTTAGCAATGTATCTTAAAATATTTTTCTAGTAGTGGGTGAGTTATTGATAAATTAAATGCTGGTATTTAGATATACTAAGTAAATTGTTAGGATCGGCTGTGAAATATTGTATAAACCCACTGTGCGAAGCTAGGGAGAACCCAGATGATGCAGAAAATTGTCTCTGTTGTGGCACTCCTTTGCTAGTCGATGGACGGATTCGGTTAATTAAGCCTTTAAGAGAACTGACGGGAGATTCGCATATAGACGTTGAAGTATGGGAAGTAGAAGATGCTGGGACAAAGTGGGATACAGTGCGCCGGCACAGAATCATGAAAGTCCTCAAATGGGGAAGTCCTAAGATAGTGGAAATGTTCGAGAGAGAATCTAAAACTTTGAGGCTTTTAAGTCATCCGTGTATCCCAAAAAGTACAATGGACGATTTTTTTACCGTTACTCCAAATAAGTTTCCTCTAACGTTGCGATGCTTAGTGATGGATAAAATCGAGGGAGAAAATTTGCAAGAATGGATAGAGTTAAATGGTCAGATTTCACAATCACTAGCATTAGATTGGTTACAACAATTAGTAGAAATTATAGATTTAATACACCATACAGAAATTTTTCACAGAGATATCAAACCAGCGAATATTATTCTTCAACCAGATGGAAGGTTGGCATTGGTTGATTTTGGTGCGGCAAGGAGAATTACTGATACCTATTTAGCAAAAGTAAGTGCTAGTGGAGGAACAAGCACAAGACCGGGAAATTATGAAGTGACCGCTGTCGTTTCAACTTGTTATACTCCACTAGAACAAATTAACGGCAAGGCAATACCGCAGTCAGATTTTTATGCTTTAGGTCGAACCTTGGTGCGGTTAATTACAGGTACTTCACTGATAAGCTTGTCCACAGATCAGAAAACAGGAAAACTAATTTGGAGAGATAAAGCACAGCAGATTGACAAACCTCTCGCTGACTTTATAGATGAGTTGATGGCTCCCTTGCCAGCGCAACGTCCGCAGACTACTGAATTAATTTTGCAACGGTTAGAAAAGCTACCTCAGCAAATTAAAAATTATAGGTTAGCTACTTCTAAAGTATTTAAATATAGCAAATATACATTAATAGTTTTAGGAATAATTGGGGGGATCTTTCTATCTCTACCTCTAGTAGCAAACTACCTAGTAGCCCAAGGGCGAAAGTTAGAAGCAGCAAATAATACTCAGCAGGCACAAAAGTTTTTTAACTTGGCTTTAAAGATTAGCCCTCGGAGTAATCGAACTATATCAAGTTTTTACTTTGAAAGAGGCGCTCGCAACTCCAATACTCTGAAAGCGGCGAAAAGGTATTATGAATTAGCAATAAAATATAATAATCAAGATGTAGATGCTTATAGTAATTTAGCTTATGTTTGCGAGAAATTGAACCAAGATGACTGTGCAATTAAAAATTATGAGAATTCATTCAAATTAAAGCCTGCTAGCTGGGAAGCCCGTTATGGGCTAGCCCTTTTCTATGATAATAGAGGAATGTATGATTTAGCCCAAAAGCAATATCAGTTAGCTATACAAATGAGTAGAGAGGCAATACCAGCCATCAATAATTTATCAAGGTTGAAAATTTTAGATAAAAAGTATAATTCGGCAATTGCTTTAGCTCAAGAAGGTTTAAAAGAAACTGATAATGTCAAATTAAAATCTAGTTTATACAAAAACTTAGGTTGGGCAAAATTAGAGCTAAAACGTTATGCTGAGGCAAAGGCTGATTTGGAAAAATCAACAAAGCTGGATGCCAGGACAGATGCTTACTGTTTATTAGCGCAAGCGCAAGAAGCATTAAATGAAATTAATGATGCTAGGCTGACTTGGGAGATTTGCCTGATTGCCGAGTCAAATCAGCAAGAGGTTCAAGAGTGGCGATTGCAGATATTAAAGCGTTTATTGGGAGAGTTTGTTCCCCCACCTTCGCCCTAGCTCTTTTTGAAATACCATGTTTCTTGTATGCTATTAACTTGTAAATAACTACACTACACAGGTTTTCAGGATGTTGAGTTTACAAAATCTAACAAACGGAATCAGAAAAAAAAAATTCCCAGTTCAAGTTGTAGCGATCGCATCAATATCAACACTGCTTATTTCAGGCTCTAGCAGTGCATGGGGACAATCTCAACTAATAGCTTTACGCCAGTGTATTAACGCAGATGGCAAGGTAATAAGTAAAGGCGATCGCTACTTGCCACCAGGTAGTTCGCTCTGTCCTGGAGATAAAATTCACCCAGACAATGGAGCTACGGTTACAGTTATTTGCTACTTAAATCGAAAAACTTTATATATTAATCGAGAAAGCGCTTCTGATCCTGCAAACCAATGTGCACGACGGCAATTGACTGAGGTAGAGAAATATCAGTGTACAAACCTCAAGCCACAGAATTGCCCGACTGACTTTAAAGGATCAGCTGATGACGATACTGTACCAAAACCAAGATTAATTAGTCCTTACATTAGTGATGGTAGTATATTGACTACGCAACCTTTAATCTCTTGGCGTGTTGTCCCTGGAGCTACTAGCTACACAGTAAAGATGGAGGGAAATGATGTTAACTGGCAGATAGAAGTAAATAATACTGTATTGCCATATCCATCAGGGCAACCTCGTTTGAAATTTGGGAGTACATACACAATTACTGTGTTTGCGTATCAGGGAAAGTCAATAATTAGTTATGCTCCTTTAGTGATTAGCATTTTACCAGAAAAAGAGCAATTAGAGATTGCGTCCTTAATTAAACAAATTAATGAATTGAAAATACCTCCAGACGAAGCTGCGGCTAGGGATTTAGACACTATATACAGCAAATTGCAGGTAGATAGAGTACACTAAATGCGTTTTGCATCAATTAGTA
>NZ_JAVRBM010000089.1:0-37109 GCF_034531255.1 Nostoc sp. ChiQUE01b
AGTTAGGAGTTAGGAGTTAGGAGTTAGGAGTTAGGAGTTAGGAGTTAGGAGTTATATCATGTTCGCTTGATTACTTATTAAACCCGAAGAACCCCACCCCGCCAAAGCTACGCTTTGTCTCCCCTAAGAGCTTGCGGGGAGGGGATTAAGGGGAGCCAGTGCGGTCTTGGGGTTTCCCCAAGTGGAGCATCTGGCGTGTGGGGTGCAATGACTGTGGAAATCATAACTAATTATGCGGACATGATATTAGGAGTTAAAAGTTAGGAGTTTTGAATGAATAAGTTTCTTCAACTCCTAACTCATCACTCCTAACTCATTTCATTACTGCATTTGCAGTTGCTAAGGCTTCTACTAAGCCACGCACAGCAGCAATCATGGCGACTTCGCTATTAAGTTGATTGATGGCGGAACCAACACCAACACCAGCAGCACCAGCAGCGATCGCTAACGGTGCAGTAACGCTAGAAATGCCGGAAGCACACAATACTGGCACTGACACCACACGGGAAATCTCAAAAGCTGCTGCCAAGGTGGGAGCAGCTTTTTCAATTAATCCTAGAGTTCCGGGGTGAACTGGATTACTGCTAGTACCGCCTTCGGTTTGGATAATATCTGCTCCAGCTTTCACCAATTCTTCTGCTAGCTGTACCTGTTGATCTAGTTCCAGGATGTGAGGAACAGTGACAGACAGGGTAATTTCCGGGAGGAGAACGCGAGTTTGCTTAGTCAGCGCTAGCACTTCTAGAGCTTCAAAGCGGCGTCCTTGAGCATAGAAGGAATCAAAATTCCCGATTTCAATTAAATCAGCACCAGCTGCCACTGCTTGCACAAATTTATCTGGCTCTACTGTTGATACACAAATTGGTAAATTTGTCAAACTTTTAGCTAACTGTACCAAAGTTGCATCGGCGGCAATATCAACAAAAGTAGCACCGCCAAATTCAGCAGCTTTGACAGTAGCAGCGACGCTAGCGGCATCGAAGTTATTCAAACCGCTGATTACTTTCAGAACGCGGCGGTTAGTAAATGCACGTTGGAGTGTGGAATGCATCGTCATAGTTTGGCTTTTGAAGCTACGAAAATTAGGTATATTCTACCGTCCCTCAGTTGATGAGAGACTAAATCACTATGCTAGTTGCCAAATATTGATAATTTTATCCTTACCGCCACTAATCAAAGTTTTGCCATCTGTACTGAAAGCGATCGCATAAACTTATAATTCCATCCATCTACGTCTGTAGGATCTTTTACCACTACCCTAGTCAAACTCTAGAGGCCACAAATCTGCAATTGGTACTTCCCATCCTGGGAGCAGTTCGGGAACTGTTAAAATATCGCCATCACGAAGTATTATTGCCTCTTGTCCAAAGTTGTAAACTTCAACAATCCGCTCATCTGGATTGAGCAAAATTCCTACCTTAGTTCCCAAACTCAAAAATTCTTGAATTTTGGCTCTGAGATCCTCTAAATTATCGCTAGGGGACTTTACCTCTACAGTCAAATCGGGAGCCAATTGAGCAAAGGACTTGGGACTGCGACGCAAGCGTTCGGCTAAAACAAATGAGGCATCTGGTGCGCGCAAATCTGAATTGGGCAATCTGAAACCAGCGCTAGAAGCTGCTGTTCGTCCCAGTTTGCGCGGCCTAACCCAGTTAGATAATTGGGCAATCATTGCGGCTGCGACTTCATCTGATTCGTATCCTGATGGACTCATAACAATAATATTACCCTTAACTAGTTCCATACGAAAGTCAGGATGCTGTTGCTGCATTTGCTCCAAGTCTTCAAGCGTTAGGGACATAAAACCTCTAATTATCACACTTCTGGTATTTATATTATGGAGACAACAGACCTCTCCAGGTGCGATCGCTCCATGAATTACCTTGACTTTTTACGGAAGGTAGAAGGCTCTATCGCAGCGCCACTGATGCTGAATGGTCAATTGCATGGTATATTTGGCATTGCCAAGCCTGTTCCCTACGAATTTACTCCCGAAGAAGAAGAGACACTGATAAAGATAAAAGAGGCTATTAGCGGTAAAATCGCCAGTTAAAAGCAAATAGTATTGCTTATTTCTCAAAATACTCCATTGCTGTTTGTACTTTCTCAACTTGCCGGGGTGCTTGCATTTCGTTAAAAAGTGCGATCGCTTGGACAAAACTTTCCCTACTCTGGTCAATTTCACCCCTTATTTTATGAGTTAATCCCAATTGATAATAAGCCTCGGCTAAGTCTGATTTAGCACCAATTTTATCAAGAATTTCTATCGCTTCTGAATGATGAAAAATTGCTATAGTAAATTCACTCTGCTCTCGAAAAATTTCCGCCAGACAACTTATAGCTTTAGCTTTAATCTGGGTAAAGTTGTTTTCTTCGGCATGAAATATAGCTCGTTGGCAGAACTTAAAGGATTTTTTAAGATTACCTAAATTTTTATAAGTTAAGCAGAGAGTTACTAAACTATGCCCCATTCCCCATAAAGTCACTCTACTTGACAATGACATAGTATAAAAGGCATCTTCAGCAAGATAAAAAGCATCTTTTCTGCTACCAAAACGTGATTTTATCAAAGCTAAACAGCATTGAGCATAAGCCATGTAATCATCAAGATTACTATTTGCTTCAGCAAGGCCACAAACAGCATTAAAACAATCTTCGGCTGCTTTTATGTCCCATAATTCTAGTTTGCAAAGCCCTGTATTGAACAAAATAGAGATTTTAGTTAGCTTTTCATCTAACTCGTCTAATATTTTTCCTGATTTTTCATAGCACTCTATAGCTTCTCTAATGTAACCAATAATTCGATATGTATACCCAAGGATAATGTAAAGTTTAATCAGTCTTTTTTTGGATTTTACATCATCTATTATCCGCTTAATGACGGAGAAATTTTTCTGGAGCAACCCCAGTTGGTAAAAGCAAGAACCCAAAGGCAGTCCTGTACCCCACTTGTTACCTCGCCCTTGTAAAATTACATCGCCCGCTTGCTCAAAATCATTAATTTCTACATAGTGATAATAAGCTTCTAAAGCGGTCAAAGCATCTGTGATATTTTTGATAGCTGCAACTTGTCGTGTCCAAAATTCCGCAGCTTTTTGGTTTACTAATTCCCATTCTTCACTGACTAGTCTTAATCTACTAATTGCTTCATCACGAATTACCGGATGCAGCCAATATTGTCCTTTTTTTGCTTCTATTAAAGACAAATCTTGCAGAGCTTTAATCACCTGTCTACATTGTTGTTCTGGTACATCCCAAAGCAAACATAAAACTCCCTCAATAGGTACTGAAGGAATATCTTGATAACGATAGCATCCTAAACGACACAGGAGGCTATAGGCTTCTAAATCATTTTCTTGGAGACGGGTAAATTGACTGGCGACTAAATTTTTTAACTCTCTTTCTATTAATAAATCTGTACAGTTTTCCTGCCAATAGGCGTGTATGTCACCAGAGAAATCTGTCAATATTGCTCCTCGGAGAATTTGCATTGCTTTGGCGTTCCCTCCATAAGCTCTGCACATTTCACTGAGAATAGTAGAATCACAATTGATATGGTGACGGCTGAAAAACTGTTGCCATGCTTCATCATCTAAACCTTCGAGTGGATAGAGATGAACCTCTACACTAGACTCTCGTAAACGCTCACGACTTGTTACTAAAGTAACTGAATGCACATCGGTATCTGCTAATACTCTCAATAGCTCGACATAAGGACGACGATATTCTAGGAACTTGCCATTTTTATCAAGAGCAGTTTCTAGATTATCGATAAACACCCCAATTTTAAAAGTTTGCTCTCGGAGTTTGCGGCGTAATCGTTCTAAGCTGATACCAAAGTCACATCCTGGTTCTTCGTTAAAGTATCGCCGTAGCCATTCTTCAACTACACTCTCTACAGGAGTAAGGTTTTGGATTTCTGTGGCCATCCACAGCTCTAGGACAAAATTAAATTTTTGACTTTTAAAATATTTGCGTGCTAATGTGGTTTTGCCAACACCACCTTCACCTTGGATGAGGATAACTTTTTCTCCCCGACTGACTAAGGTGTGGAGTTCGGCTATTTGGCGAGCGCGCCCTACAAAGTTAGAATCTAAATCTTGGGATCTAGTGCTATGAGTCGCTAAATTCGGAATATAGGGGATTTTTTGCGACTCTTGGCTTGTTCTAAATCCCTGAACTACGCCTTGGAAGGTTGATTTAGAGACTTTCACTCCTAGCACTTTTGATAGTAAATGCCAAAGTTCTGCACCAACTGATTTTAAATGCGCTTCTGTATAACCACGGCTGTTAGCAATATCCTGATAAGTCCGCTTTTCATCCTCCCACAAATGACGCAAGATAATCCTTTGAGCTTTATCTAAGTGTTCTCCTGTCTTGAGAAAAACCAAGTTATCTACAAACTCTAAGGCTTCTTCTGCACCCATTTGCGAACTTGATGTATCATTTGTAATTTATTATAACGATATTTTTACTACTTATTCCTACCTTCTATAGTACAAAATACTTTTTCCTACTCGGTAGGAAACTTACTTTATCCGACTGCAAAGCATTTTCGCCTGTATTACTCTTGTAAGTAATACAGGCGAAGTTAAGTTAAGCGCCAAGAAAAGGTGGTGAGGAGAGGTTTTGCTAGCGCTACTACTGCAAGCTTAGTAAATCACAGACGTTATTATACCATATTAATTACTCATGAAAGTGGTGTCTACTAAACAGGCAGTGGGTATTAACTAACTAGATTCTGTAGAGCGTATTTACAACTAAGCATGTAAGTCTTTACCCTACAGGAGGTTCAATGATGTTAGACAAAGATTGTCATCATGATTGCAATCAGAATCAGTGCCCTTTTGCCCAAGATACGCGTAATCCCAATAGATATAGCAAAGTGCTGTTAGCGGTAGCGGGGCGTTTAGCCCGTGCTGAGTACTGAGTGCTGAGTAGAAACTCAGTATTATCAAAGGTTTCAGCAACCAACATAGTCCTAACCTATGCTTCGACTGCTATATGTCTGTCTCAAATGTGGTGTTGAGCGAGAAATAAATAAGTATTCCTCTGGGTTTGGCTCGTTTTTGCTGTTGTTATTGAGCTTGTTTATCGCATTTCAACTATTAGTTAATTATGAAAGGCAAGACAATCCACAAAGGCAGCAACAGTCTTTAAATAATTCAACCAACAAGGCAATTATCCAATCAGAAAACTAATACTGTTGATTCCCCAGAGCCTATTTTCTAATGAGGAGTGGGGGAATCAAAAAGAATATTTATTGCTCAAAATTTAGCTACTTTCGTGAGTAAAACTATGGACGCAAATCAGGATACGCTTTTATTTCGCTTTGCCTCTAAATCCTTAAAATATTTTTTGTTGGTGCTATTCGGCATTGCGATCGCTTACGTTTTATCAAGTGGTTTGGGTATCTTACAAATCATACCCATACTGCTGTACCTTTTACAACAGTTTTTGCTTCCACTGGGAATTATCCTGTTGTGTTTAATTACAATAGCAGTCATTTTTGAATCCCTGCGTTAAACCAATTCGCAATTCGCAATGACGCTCGTTCGCCCTTGGCGTCTCCCCTTGGGAGAAGACTCGCTAACGCTGCGCTAACGCAATTCGCAATTACGTTTTGTGACCGGGATTTTACCCCGACACAAAACGTGCTGCCGTCGTTAGGCAGGGGAATTAAACCCCAAAAAAACTTTGTTTAAAATTGGGGGAGTGGTAAGTTAGGAGTTTGGAGTTAGGAGTTTGGAGTAAAGTAGGACTTACGTAAAACATAACGAAAGTAGCGGTAATTCATGAATTACTGCTACGCAATAATCAGGTTTTTAGCCACATCTTGCGTAAGTCCTGGTAAAGAATTAATTGCCTTTCTTGTCTTCCTCATCTTCCTCATCCCCCTAATCTCCCTCATTTTCCCCTGGCATCTAAAAACTTCAACTGGTGGTATAAACAGCTAATCTGCACTAAATCCATACCTACTGCTTGGGCTTTTCGTAATGGGTTGCCGAAAATTGCTTCTATCTCCAAGGGACGATGTTCGTCGTAGTCAATTTTCATGCTGGGGCGGTAAGGTATCATTTTGACAGTATAATCGAGCATTGTTTGAATGAAGCGATCGCTGATAATTCGCCCATAACTTTTCGCCCCCGCCGCTACTTCATACATCAACTGTTCAACTAACTTGCTAGCGTACTCATGCGCCATTAATTCATCTGTTCTAGCGTTGAGAATCACAGAAAGTCCATTGTAGGGGATATTCCACACTAACTTTTTCCAACGCGCTAGTAGTAAATCTTCGGCTAATTCAATTGAGATACCAGCGTTTTCAAAGTCATCAGCAATTTGCTGCATCCTCTCAGTTATCCCACTAGGCTGATAATTAGGGGTATATTCACTGAAGGTAATTTGCCCATAGTCTAGATGGTGTATATGCCCTGGCCCCACTTTGTTAGAACATAAAAAGCACAATCCACCGATAACAGTGACATTACCAACAATTTCAGCAACTTCCTCTTCTACACCAAGTCCATTCTGTAATACCAACACCACCCCATCATCTTTAACTACAGGTGGCAATATCTTTGGTAGTAAATGGTTTTGCGTCGTCTTCAGTGCCACCACCACCACATCGCATTGTGGCATCTTTTCTGTGTCGTTGTAGGCGTGGACTTCGGGAAGGGTAAAGTCGCCGTCTTTGGACTGTACCACTAAACCATATTTGTTTACCTGTTCGTAATCACTCTTGAGCAAAAAGTGGACATCCAAACCAGCTTTTTGCAGTCTAGCACCATAGAATCCACCTAATGCTCCAGTTCCCAGAATGGCATACGTGCGATCGGACATTTCTTTTTTAACGGAATTTTCCTAGAAACATCATAAGGTGATGTCTGACGGGAGTACGCGTCTAGTACACCACGGCGTAAATAGAGCAACCATTTAAAATCCCTAAAAAGTCTATTCCATAATACTTTTGACTTTTGGCTTTTGACTTTTGACTTCCGGCTTGCGGTACTAGGTGTAGTTTATTCAACGCCTGATTTTAAATTTATTTTGTTTAATAAAACTTAAAATAGGTTTATTATCCTTTAAAATCTTTTGCAGAGATTTAGGTAAAATATATGGCTGATATTGTTGATATTGCAGTTACCTCTGAGTCGTTTAAAACACTGGTGGCAGCTGTACAGGCTGCTGGTTTAGTAGAAACATTAAAAAGTCCTGGGCCGTTCACTGTCTTTGCACCAAATGACGATGCTTTTGCCAAGTTACCAGCGGGAACTATCCAAACTCTGTTACAAAACATTCCCCAGCTAACGCGGATTTTAAAGTATCATGTCGTTCCCGGAAAGCTACTACAAACTGATTTGGCACAACTCGGTACGGTTAATTCTGTAGAAGGTTCACCGATTAAAATTAATTCTTCTGATGGTTTTGAAGTAAAAAATGCCACAGTTTTAGCAGCAGATATCGAAGCTGATAATGGTGTAGTACACGTTATCGATACGGTGATTTTACCAGGTTAATTCAGCTAGGGTGGGTGTTTTCCACCCTAGTTATCCGCAAATTTTATAATTAACTAACTATTGGTAGTATTAAAACGCAACTTAATAGTTTAATTTATGTTATATTTGCAATGTGATTACTCACTCAGATGTTAATGTAGATTTCGTTACTTTAAAATAAATTAAATTCTAAAAAGCTAACATCTATCCCAAGAAATTAATGCTCGATTTTAATACCCTAGCTGAGTTTTCTCGTGGCAACTGCATAAGTATTTGTACGTTTCTCGTACCAGCGAACTTGCTTGTCACAATTTTAACGATGAGCCTAGTAGCGTTACGTCGCCCATCGTATCAAGTGTGGCAATCTGCTGGAATTGCCGGCTTTTTCGCTTCTGTAATGATACTGCACGTATATACTTGGTTCATGATTGGCGTGGTGATGGCTCCTACTTATATCTTGCTGTGGCTAGCAATCACCTGTTTGGTGACTAATTTGGCAGCAATTCTTTTTCAAAGACGCTACAGTAACAGTCCTAGTCTTTCCAACTGAAGTCTATCAGGCAGGCGTCTATGGAGATATTTTCAGAAAATCATCCATAGACGCCTCTCGATTCATGCTCAAGGATGGCATATAACCAAGAGTCTCGCCATTCTCCCTTAATCCAATGGTGTTCTCGCAAATAGCCTTCCTGCTGCATTCCGATTTTTTGCATAACTCGTGCGGAGGCAATGTTTTCTGGATGACAAGTGGCAAAAATGCGATGTAAACCTAACTCCTGAAAACCAAATGATATAACTGCTTTTACAGCTTCAGTTGCATATCCTTGTCCCCAAAATTCCTTAGTGAAAGAGTATCCAATAGAGCCGATTTTGTTGCTAGTATCCTGAATGGATATTCTACAGATACCAATTAGTTGCCTTTGGGCTTTTAAAGTCACTGCCAAGGCAAAATGCTGACGGGGTTCTTCGCCTTGCAATGAAATCTCTCTTTGCAAAAAGTTTTTGGTATCTTCTTCGCTATTCGGGCCAAAAGTCAAGTAACGCACAACTTCAGCATCAGCAGCGTATTGATGAACCTCTTGCCAATCTGATTCTACAAAGTCTCGCAGTATAAGACGTTCGGTTTTTAGTGGTATCATTTGGGAAGTTCTGCACGTAACTGATTGACTACCCGATCTAGTCCCACAGAATGGGCGGCTTTGAACAATAAACGATCGCCTGCTTGCACAAATGTCTTCAACCTAGCCACCAACTCAGCATGAGTTGCAAAGCACTCTGATGGGATACCCTCGGCACTAAATGCGATCGCTTCGGCATCTTGTCCATCTACCAAAACCAACAAGCCGTCTAAATTCAACTTTCGCACTGTTTCTCCCACTCGCTGGTGCAACTGCTGCGATCGCTCTCCCAATTCTTTCATTGCACCCAATACGGCAATTTTCCGCTTTCCGGGTGTTTCTGCCAATAATTGCAATGCTGCAATCATAGCTTCTGGTGCAGCATTATAAGTTTCATCTAAGATTACCACATCATTGGGCAAAGTAAATTGCTGCGATCGCCCTGTGGGCATATCCACCATTACACCTGATTTGAGGGTTGCCCAATCGATCCCTAACACCTTTGCCACTGCTAAAGCTGCCAAGAAATTAGTCGCATTGTGACGCCCAGGCAACGGCAGAGGTAGTTGGATTCCTGCAACTTCCATAGTCTCGTTATCAATTAACTGCCCTTGAATATCCCCACCAGAAAAGCCGTAAGTTAAAACTTCTCCGTGCCAAACTTTTGCTGCTGTGGCCATTAATAGGGGATTGTCGTGGTTGAGAATTGCCACACTATCAGCAGACATTTCAGCTAATAACTCACATTTTGCCTCAGCGATCGCTTCTTCAGAACCTAGTAACTCAATATGTGCCGTCCCCACATTGGTAATTACTCCAATTGTTGGCCGTGCTATTTGCGTCAGTTCGGCAATTTGTCCTCTACCCCGCATTGCCATTTCAATCACAGCGTAGTCATTTTCGGCGCCAAGTTCTAAAAGAGTTTTCGGAACACCAATTTCATTATTATAATTTTCATAAGTTTTGTGAACTGCCCCTTTTGTTGCCAAAACTGCCGCAATTAACTCTTTGGTTGTAGTTTTACCCACCGAACCAGTTACACCAATTACAGGAATATTAAAGCGATCGCGCCACCATCTACCAAGTTTTTGATATGCCTTGAGAGTATCTTTTACCTGTAATACAGGGAATCCCGGATTTTCGTATTCAAAATCTACGATTGCAGCTATTGCCCCCTTTGCGATCGCAGTTGGCACAAATTCATGTCCATCAAACTTATCGCCTCGGAAAGCGACAAATACTTCACCGGGCTTCAAGGTACGGCTATCTGTTTGGATACCGCTAGTTACTTGTGTTAAAGCAGTTTCAGATAAGTTTACAGAATGGGCCAAAATAACTTCAACCAGTTGGGTTAGGGTGGCAGAACAAAGCATAAGCAATTTATAATTTAAAGATAAAAGCAAAAAATAGTGGCAAAGAAGCTTAACTTCTGTGCCACGCTTTATTTATAAGCTACTTATACAGTTTAATCAAGTAACGACAATGGGCATAACAAGTTATGTTTGATCGCCCTATGCACGATTTTTAATCAAGATTACTTGCACAATTTGTATTGCTATCTCACTCGAAACCCCTAAAGCTTGATATAAATCATTTAAGAAGTTTTTTTCTTCTTCAGGTATAATACCTTCAGCTAGGACTAAATCGGTGGCTACTGCAAAGGCTGCTTCCCGCAAGTCTTGAGATAGAGAATCTTTTGCTGCATTAAACAAAGCATTAAAGTCATCACCTTGGAGAATGCCCAAAATTTTTTCAAATAGCCTGTTGATCATTTCATTGGGATAACTTTTAAAAAGTTTCATCCGAGATAGCACAGAAATGATAGAATTTGCTTGCTCAACAGAAAGATAACCGTCTGAAGCCGTTGCCGTCAATATAATGACAGTAAAAGCTTCTGCTGGATTGAGTGCTGTTTGGGCTTGCCTTTCTGTGCCCAACACAGCGTCGAATAGACCCATTGTAGTAGCTCCTTGGTTAGAGTCCCAATAGCATTGCAGTTACCTGTATGTTTGGTAGATTTACAGGAGAGACTGTGATGCTTGAGACTTTCATCCTTTAGTGTTCCCAGGATTTATTCACGGCGAACACTTATATCCAATGGTTTTTGGTAGGAACTACATTGCCATCTATAAACTTAGCGTTCTCCTGTCTTTTCTATTGTCTCAATTACTGCCAGACCTATACCAGAAGCTGCCATTAACAGTACTACTGATATCAAATAGGCGTTGGTCAGCATTCGTAGGGCTTCGTCGAAAAAAATATAGGTGGTCATTGCTTCACCTTTTAAAATTTGTGCTGCTTGTGCTTTTTATTTCTCCACACCCTGATAGGTGAATTCCGCTGAGAAACTGCTAGTAATTGCATCTTAACAAAACTTTAGCTCTTTCAGAACCCTGCTGAAAATTTTTCTTTCTGAAGATTCTATGAAGTTTATAAAAAGGGCATTGGGCAAAACAACTTTCTTGCAAGCTTGCAACCAGTTTGTGAGAAATTTTCATAACTGTATGTCAGCTATAACCGCGTCGTATTCAGTGTTCCCAAATCTTCGCAGAGAATTGAAGCTATTACCCTTGGTAACTGCGATGTAGGTATCTATATCAGGTATTTCCTAAAATGGGATCAACAAGACAAGCGTAAACAGCGTTCAATCGTCGCTACAACTGATTGAGAAAGAGTATCAAAGTCGTAACCACCTTCTAAGCCAAACAGAATTTTACGAGTTATCCCTAGACAATAATCAGTAAATAAAGCGTAGTCTTCTGGCTGCAAATTAATACTTGCCAAAGGATCTGCGGCATTGCCATCATAACCAGCACTCACAATCAGCAAATCTGCCTGAAAGTTAGCTAAAAACGGTACGACTTGTTTTTCAAATAGTGGCTGATATAGTGCAATATCACTACCAGGCGGTACTGGTAAATTTAATACATTATTGTGAAAGCCGCGTTCTGTCGATCTTCCTGTACCGGGATAACATGGATACTGATGTAGGGAACAGTAGGCAATACGTGCTTGAGTTTCAATGATCGCTTGAGTACCATTACCATGATGTACATCCCAATCGAGGATGGCGACGCGGTTAATTCCAGGTTGTTCTAGAGCAAATAAAGCGGCGATCGCGGCATTAGAAAATAGACAAAAGCCCATTCCTGCATCACTTTCAGCATGGTGTCCTGGGGGACGCGCTAGTACAAAAGCTGGATTAGCCGACCCTAACACAGCCTCAACTCCATCTAACCATGCACTGACTGCCAACAATGCCACATCATAACTGCGCGGGGAAACTGGTGTATCTCCATCCAAAGGGCCACCGCCACTAGAAGCGATTTGCCACAGTTTTTTGATGTACGCTGGGCTATGTGCTCTAACCAACGAAGACATCAGTGATGGCTGTTTTGATGCTGGTGTAGGCGATCGCCAGGTGATTTTGTCTGCGAATGTAGCTGCTTTTAAGGCATTGGCGATCGCACTTAAACGTTCTGGTTTTTCGGGATGGTATTTTCCAGTCTTGTGATCTAAAAATTCGTCGGAATAAATGACTGGTAGCATAGGACGAAAAAGGTCGGCAGCAAGACAATGAATTTTATTGTATCCTTACTGGTACAAACAGTTTTCCCTTGTATAGCAAAGTGCTAAATGCTGTTAGCGATAGCGGGGCGTTTAGCCCGTGCTGATAAAAACCCAGTATTATCAAAGGTTTCAGCAACCAACATAGTCCTAACCTATGCTTCGACTGCTATACTAGTACAGCACAACGTAAATAAGCAGACCATTGAAAAGCTCTTTAGAGCTTATTCCATAAAACTTTTGACTTTTGAATGAGTGATTTTTGACTTCCGCCTTGCGGTACTAGATCGTTGGTCGTTTACTTTCAAGGACTTCCGTTGCTTTCTGTCCAGAAAGTGGGCGGTAGAATAAAAAGCCTTGTACCTCCTCGCAGTTAATAGATTTCAAGAATTCCAATTCTTCTTCCTTCTCTACCCCTTCGGCTGTTAACTTTAATCCCAAGCTGTGTCCCAAGGTAACTATGGCCTGGATAATATGAGCTACTTTGGCATCCTGCGTCAAATATTGAATGAAAGATTTATCTATTTTCAGATTGTGGAGTGGCAAAAGTTGTAGGCGCGAAAGCGAAGAATGACCAGTACCAAAGTCATCAATGGAGATGTAAACACCCATCTGCTGTAGCTCCTCTAACACCTTTGTGGTATAATCTAAGTCCTCAATCGCTGTGGTTTCCATAATTTCTAGTTCTAAAAAGCGCGCCTCCAGACCTGTTTGTTCTAAAACCTTGGCTATAGTCTGTACCAATTTGGGTTGGCGGAACTGCTTCAGAGAAAGATTGACAGCGATCGTAATCGGTGGCAATCCAGCATCTTGCCATGCTTTATTTTGGCTACAGGCGGTCTGTAGCGTCCATTCGCCGATGGGGACAATTAATCCACTTTCTTCGACCAGGGGAATGAACACACTGGGAGCGACCAATCCCATCTCTGGGTGCTGCCAACGCAACAGAGCCTCCATACTAGTAATTTCTCCGGTGGCAATGTTCACACGAGGTTGATAGTACAACTTAAATTCATTGCGTTCTAGGGCATAGCGCAAGCTCTTTTCTAAAGTCAAGAGTTCAGGATTTTTTGCACTCAGGGAAACACTATAGAATTGGTAGTTATTCCGTCCTTTGTCCTTGGCGTAGTACAAAGCGGTATCTGCGTGCTGGATTAGTGTTTCGGCGTCAGGGCTGTTATGATCGAGTAAGGCAATACCAAGGCTGGCAGTCACATAAAGTTCATGCTCTTGGAGATGAAAAGCATCCTCAAAGGCTTGTAAGATTCTCTGCGCTACCAAAGTTACCTCATTAATATCATTAACTCGTGGGAGTAAAATAGTAAATTCATCGCCTCCCCAACGAGCTACAGTATCTCCGCCTCTGAGTGAGTCTTTTAATCTTTGAGAGACGCTTTGTAACAATTGGTCTCCCAGAGTGTGCCCCAGAGTATCATTAATCACCTTGAAGCGATCTAGATCGAGGAAGATTACAGCTAAACTTTCGTCATTTCGAGTGGCGTTGGGCAGATTTTTACTAAGCAGCTCATTAAATAGTAGACGATTGGGCAACCCTGTCAGCAAGTCATGGAGGGCTTGATAGCGAATCTTTTCTTCTACTTGCTGACGCTGCCGCGCACCAATGATACTAGCGGCCATCGTCAAAAGAGTAGATTCTTCGTGCTTTGACCAATGACGCTCAAAGGTGCAGTCTGCCAAGCCAAGATACCCCCAGAAATCATTATCCAAGCGAAGAGGCACTAAGAGAAGGGATTGAATGCCATCTCGAATCAGGAGTTCTTGTTCGGCGAGAGGAAATTTTTGAGTGATACCGCTAACCGATTGGCCGCTAGAGAGAGCTGTGTACCAACGGGCTAATCCAGGAGCATCATAAGGCTGATTCTGCCAATGGTGGTGAGTAGATTCAATACAAGATTGTGTCCATTCAAACCGTAGGCTGACTGCCATTTCCTCTGTAACAGGATGGGGATGGTTCTCAAAGAGATAGGCACGATCTGCTTTGGCAGCTTCGCCCAGTACAGCGAGAGCTCGATCGATACCAGTTTCGTAATTCATTTCTCCTAGCAAATAATTGGCAGCTTCTGCAACTGCTTGTAACAAGCGATCGCGCTGCCGTAGTTCGGCTGTAGCTTGCTTTTGCTCGGTAATATCCCTAATAATAAAACTTCTAATTAAATCACTTTCAGGAAGATAGAGAACAGATTGTTCAAAAACTTCTGTACCTACTTCCACCTCCCGCACAAAAGAATTGTTTTCTAGATTGTTAACTCCGATTAAGAGTCTTAAGATTGGGTGTTCTGTCCCAACTTCCCTAAGATTGGGAAACTTGATAGCTGCGGCTGGATTAAGATAAGTAATTCTTCCCTCAAAATCCATCTCAATAATTGGATTGGGTATGAGTTCAGGGAAGGATGCTAGGCGAGCTAGGGCGGACTCACTAGCTGCTTCAAAGCTAGGATCGATGGCTAAGGTTTGAAAAGGATTGGCAGGACTGGATTGCTCTGATAAGAAACCAGATAAGTCCTCAACATTAAAAGATTCAGAAAATGCTTGTTCTGAAATATTGGAAATAGCATAATATTTAGCCTGAGCTTTATTACTGCCAAAAGCAATGATATCTCCATGCCTAAGATTATGAGAAAAGCATTTATTACCATTTACAAATAAGCCATTAGTACTTCCTTTACCCTTATAGTTGCCATCAATAATCTGGAAGCCGTATTGGTCAGTTTCTGGAACAGTTACTCGCAATAAAATTGCATGTTGCATTGATACTGACCGGGAAGCCAAGACAATAGTGTTTGCAGGATGCCGCCCCAGAGAATAAGTAGTCTCTCGCAAGGGGACAGTTCGCCGTCCTTCTAGGTCTTGGATGACCAACAGATGGCGTATTTTTTCCCGCTCATTTCCTCGCATGTCTGTTCCTCAATTTCTCATATAATTAATATTTATGTCTTAGTCTAAAAAAGACTGCTGCTATAAGTCCAGAATTTCAGGCTGCACTTATGGTAAAATTTGCTCAATAAAAGTTCTCGTAGGTGTAGCCCGCCGCAGGCATCGCAAAATTGGTACAAGGGTTATACCAGCTTTTACCTTCATGATTGACCGCAACCACTATTCTTTTTATGGAATGAGTTGGCTAATTATTCAATCAGTTTTTTTAATAGAAATACTAGTTGTTTTCTCTACTCATACATAAGTTATAAACTTTGTTCCTTTGTCTATATCATCTAACCTTGTCTTTCTTAGGATACCCAGATTAAGAATTCAAAATTAAAATTTCAAAATTGTACCCTTACAGGGATCTTGCTAGGCGTAGCGTCACGTCAAGCCTGCGGCATAGCTACGCTTAGGGCGCAGCCTCTTGTCGAGAAGAGAGTTACATGAGGGAATTTCAACTCCGACTAAAACTGAACAAAGTCGCAGCCAATCGCCTCCGAGCTAAGTTTAGACGTTGGCGTTAGCCTCTCTCTTTGGGAGCTAGCTATCCATTAATCACATATAGGAATCATATTTGATTTCTGAAATTATCTACGTAGCTGGGGAGTAGGGAGTAGGGAGTAGGGAATAGGGCTGAAGGCTTTTCGAGTTGAGGGCGAGTTTTTTCACGCAATCAAATCATAGTCCTATATATAGAGTATTAGTCCAACAACTTAGGGATATAAGATAGAGAAGTATGTTTAACTTTTCCTTCCCCTAATAATTAATGGGGTTGAAAAAATGAGCATTAGTTAAGCATGGTTAATGAGTACGAATTCATACCTATTGTTTACGAGCAAATGCTGAAAGTCAGTATTTTGAGTATTGGATGAGCATTTTAGAGAGTGAAGGCTGAAGTGTTGATATTATGTCGGTTTATCGTAATCTGCAAGAAACTCACTTAAATCGTGCCCGCGCCAGTCTCAGACAAGCGCTTTCTTGGTATGAATATCTTCGCAAGTCAGGACAGCTTTCATCTAACCCAGAATTTATCGGTTTGGTGAAACCAGAATTGGAAGCTTTGAGAGCCACACTCAACAAGCTAGATTCAAACGTCATTAGAATAGCCGTCTTTGGTTTGGTGAGCCGGGGAAAATCAGCAGTTTTAAATGCTTTACTGGGAGACAAAATTCTGCAAACTGGGCCTCTAAATGGTGTCACCCAATGGCCGCGTTCCGTGCGATGGCAGCCTGGTGGTAAGGTACTAGTAGAGTTAATTGATACTCCCGGATTAGATGAAATTGCGGGTGAGTCACGGGCAGATATGGCACGAGAAGTAGTACATCAAGCGGATTTGATTTTGTTTATCGTATCTGGTGATATCACGCGTACTGAGTATCAAGCACTGCTGGAATTGCGACAATCACAAAAACCCCTGATTTTAGTGTTTAACAAGATAGATTTATATCCAGATACCGATCGCGGAGTGATTTACCAAAATTTACAACAACTGGGTGCTGGGAATCACGCCACGTGCTCCACTTGGGGAAACCCCATCGCCCTTGGCGTCTCCCCTTGGGAGAAGACCGCAGTGGCTCCCCAAGCAAAGCCTCTACTCCCGGATGAAATTGTGATGGTGGCGGCGGAACCAGCAGCAATGGAAGTGCGGGTTGAGTGGCCTGATGGGCGTGTCAGTTATGAATGGGAAACCCCACCACCGCAAGTAGACGAACTCAAAGAGACAATTCTGAATATTCTCAATCGGGAAGGGCGATCGCTTCTGGCTTTAAATGCACTGATCCAAGCACGGGATGCAGAAGTTGCGATCGCTCAAAAAACTATCGATTTACGCGAAAAGGAAGCCGAAGAAATTATTTGGCAATTTACCAAATACAAAGCTTTGGCAGTAATGCTCAATCCCATTGCCTTCTTAGATATCCTTGGCGGAACTGTTGCTGATTTAGCTTTAATTCGCGCCCTTGCTAGATTATATGGTTTGCCGATGACTAGCTATGAAGCTGGAAAAATTTTAAAAACGATTTTATTTAGTTCTGGTGGTTTGCTACTGGGAGAATTAGGTAGTAGTTTTCTTTTAGGTTTAGGTAAAACTACGGCTGCAATAACTAGTGGTGACAATCCCAGCAATATTACTGCTTTTGCTGGCAGTGCGATCGCTCAAGCTGGTATCGCCGGATATGGCGCATATTCCGTTGGCAAAGCCGCTCAGGTGTATCTCGAAAAAGGCTGCACTTGGGGACAATTAGGCGCTAGCAGCGTCATTCAAGAAATTTTATCTCAAGTTGACCAGAATACAATTCTGTATCGCTTGCAACAAGAGTTAGGCATACGGAAATATTGAGAATAACTAAAAATTGTTTTCTGAATTGTTACCGTTTATAGAACTATGTCAACTTCTGTCAAACTCTTCTGACAATTGACTGACATTCTGGATTTGGGATGCAAGATTGAGGGAACAGGTTATAGGAAATAAAACTTCCTAATATCTATCTGTGTAAATTAAAGGTGAAAAAATCATGACAACTACCCTAAACTCATTTCAAACTGCTGAGGCGACAAATCTTGAAGAAGCCATTATTGAAGCCATAAGTGAAGCCCGCGCAACTTGTGAACTAGATGGTAGCAATTCTGCTGGTTGTGCCGTAGCCTGGGACATTGTGGAAGAATTACAAGCTGAAAAAGCCGATCAACAGCAAGCAAAATCAAACAAAACCTCTTTGGAAAACTACTGCGATCGCCATCCTGAATCAGTAGAATGTCTAATCTACGACCTTTAACTCTTGCGTAAATCAGTTGTTGCTGATTGCGTTATTTGCTTAATTGCCTCTAAATCAAGTGGTGGTGTTTCACTTTCCATTCCCAACCACAAAAGATATTCGATATTCCCAGCAGGGCCAGTGATCGGCGACCAAGTTAAGCCTTTGTATTTCCATCCTAATTCGTGGGCTGTTTGCAACACCTGGAAAATGGCATCAGCTTGGTCGTTTGGATCGCGTACAACACCTTTTTTACCCACACGGGATCTGCCGACTTCAAACTGTGGCTTGACTAACAATACAGCTTCTCGATTAGCTTGAGTTAGTTGCCACAAAGCAGGCAGAATCTTAGTTAAAGAAATAAACGATACATCAACTACCGCCAAATCAGGAATCGCGTCATCGTCGCCATATAACTCATCTGGTCTTAGTTGTCGTAAATTGGTGCGTTCTTGCAAAATCACCCGCGAATCATTTCGCAACCGCCAGTCAACTTGTCCGTAACCGACATCAATACCGTAGACAAGTTTTGCTCCAGCTTGCAAGAGACAATCAGTAAAACCACCAGTAGAAATCCCACCATCTAAACAAATGCGCTCTACTACGGGAATGGCAAATACTGACAAAGCTTTGGAGAGTTTTTCACCGCCTCTAGAAACAAAAGGCGATCGCTCTTTAATATTTATTTGAGCCGAAATATCAACTTCTGTTCCAGGCTTATCAACTAACTGCTGATTAACAGTAACTTCCCCCGCCTGAATTAGCCGTTGTGCTAAAGCGCGAGAAGAACATAAATTTAGCTCTACTAATAGTGTATCAAGTCGCTGTTTAGCCAATTAACTAGACTCTCCTGGTAAGATTAAAGCCAAAGCACGATTGATAATTTCTTCTTGGTTAACCAGCTTTTCTAATTCTTGGACTTCATAACGACCTTCTTCTACTTCTAGGGAAGCTTTATTACTGGCATTTAAATAGGCTTCTGCTAAGATTTCTAACAATTAATTCTTCTGGCGTGAGATAATAGCCTCCAGCTTTACGCATTGAGACAGGTGGCTGGGAAATGGATACTAATGAAATCAATGCCTCAAATCGTCTTGAAACTCGCTACCCAGACGCACAAATCTGGTTTGTGCATGTTGGCTCTCGCTATGTCCGTCGGTTCGGGGCTGGTCGCATCCACAAAATAAAATGATTAGCCCGCCGCAGGTATCGCCCTAACTTTTTGCTTCTTTTATTCTTTGCGAATACACAACATCAAAATAATTAAGATACAGCAAAATCAGTGTATTGCCTTAGTTCAGTGGGATGGAAACCCAAGACAATATCTTTGCGCGAAATACCCGCTTCTAATAATGCCTCTGCTACTGGCTGGGAAGTACCATCATATTGAATCCACACTTTATCATTAATAATATCTATATGTACCACCGAACCATGTACGCGGCGCACTCCATCCCAGCCAATGTGTAACACTTCGTAGTGGTCTCGCTCCGAGTCAATGACTGCTTCTGTCTCTATTTGACCGTTAGCAGGCTTGTGACTAGCATAGTCAAATATCAACTGACAAATAATTTCACGATACCGAGCTAGCTTATCCATCTGATAATCCTTTCTAGTTGCTCATCAAAGACAATTAGGTTTATTCCTATACTATTAAGAATTAGCTGACTAATCCTCCTGATCTTCGGAGTTAGACGAGGAAGTGTCGCTATTTGTATCCTGCTGTTGAAAGTTAGGAGGAGTAGCAGCAGGGTCAATGTAAACTCCTTGTTCATAACCCTCCAATGCCCTCGTAAGTATTGCTGCGGCTAGATTACTGGTAGTACGTTTTTGAGTTTTTGCCCATTCCTCCAGTCCTTTTAGTGTTTCTTCTGTCAGGTTTACTGTTAATCTCCACCTCGACGGCATTTCAAATATTTCCATACTTACACCCCCTATATAGTGCCTCACTGTGCTGCCAAAATTTTACTAAACAAGTGCATCCAAGTGCAGCACTTGTGGTATTATCTCTGTAAAACCGACGTAGGTTTTAACTACAGAATCTGCAAAAAAATAGCGATCGCCCCCAGAACCAACCGGAAAAGCGAACGCTTCGTAAACCCCCATATAGGGAGATAAATACAATGATGACACAATTACAAAAGTTAACAGATGTCCCAACTGACTATCAAGCATCCCCAGAAAGAGAATCCATCAAACATACACTGATTGGTTCGCCCAAAGCTGTTACCAGCACAATTCGCGTTTTGCACCAACTGAGATACGCCCCAATTGGTGATTGGAGTCCGCTGTTACCAACTGGCAACATAGATGAGGTAATGAGCATTTTGATACGTTCAATTTCAGTGCAATAACTATCAATAGCTGGTATTTACAAAAAAGCGATCGCACAGAATTTTTGATGGGCGATCGCTATTTATATTTATGTCGGGGCAGACACCTTGCCCACTTAAAATCTAAATATCTATTTCGCTCAACTCGCGGGCGATGTGATCGAATGGTTCATCTACAAAAGCAGTATCAACCACACCTGCTGCTACTACTTGTTCCTTAATCAGATCCTTGAGAATTTGGATACCGCGAACCGTAGGCCCAATAGGCACTCCTAGAGAATTGTAAGTTTCCCGCAGCCCTTGCAGCACTCGTTCATCCAATACATTTGTGTTCCCAGCAACCAGCGCATAGGTGGCGTAACGCAAGTAGTAGTCTAAATCCCGCAGACAAGCCGCATACCGACGAGTCGTATAAGAATTTCCACCAGGACGAATCAATTCTGGCAGTTCTTCATATAACTTTAAACCAGCTTGCTTGACAAGTGCAGCCGCATTAGAATTGATTGCCGCCGCTGCTTGTACTCTTGCTGTACCACTATCAAAGTAAGACTTTAGGCTATCGATCGCATTCCGGTCAAAATACCGACCAGCTAAGTCATAATTCTTAATTAAACTTGTTACCGCATCGCGCATTCCTCTTCTCCCAATGATTGCTATTTATGGTTTGATATTTATTTGGCTGCACTTATGCACCAGTAAAGTTTTGTGCTATTAAAAATAGATTCGGCACAAAAACAATCTATCCACTATCTATGGATTCTATGCCAAAGTTGACCCCTATATGATGAACTTTCCAGTTTTGTACAGATGAGCGCCCAAAGGTTAATATAACCTGATAATCCAGATATCTGTAACATAAGCTACAAAATTCGTTAATGTCTAGTATTTAAGATATTTCAGGTGTGTCACGGTCTAATTGAGATCAGCAGGGTTACGATGCTTTGGAAGATTCTGGTATTACTTTAGGAAATTGGTAAAGAAGGAGTAACAATGACAACACCACAAGAAGTCTTGAAGAGAATTCAAGATGAAAAAATTCAACTGATTGATCTCAAATTCATCGATACAGTAGGGACTTGGCAGCACCTCACACTGTACCAAAACCAAATCGATGAGACTGCATTTACTGATGGCGTACCTTTTGATGGTTCCAGCATTCGGGGTTGGAAAGCGATTAACGAATCGGACATGACGATGGTACTCGACCCCAACACTGCTTGGATCGACCCATTCATGGAAGAGCCAACGTTAAGTATAATTTGTAGTATTAAAGAACCCCGCACGGGTGAATGGTACAATCGTTGCCCACGCGTTATTGCCCAAAAAGCAATAGATTACCTCGTTTCTACTGGTCTCGGTGACACAGCTTTCTTTGGCCCGGAAGCTGAGTTCTTTATTTTTGATAGTGCTAGGTTTGCCCAAACTGCCAACGAAGGTTACTACTTCATAGACTCCGAAGAAGGTGCTTGGAATTCCGGTAAAGCGGGTACAGATGAAAAACCCAACTTGGGTTACAAACCACGTTTCAAAGAAGGTTACTTCCCAGTTTCACCAACGGATTCTTTCCAAGATATCCGTACAGAGATGCTGTTGACGATGGCACAATTAGGTGTGCCCATTGAAAAGCATCACCACGAAGTTGCTACTGGTGGTCAGTGCGAACTAGGTTTCCGCTTTGGGAAGTTGATCGAAGCGGCTGACTGGTTGATGATTTACAAATATGTCATCAAGAATGTTGCTAAGAAATACGGCAAAACCGTCACCTTCATGCCAAAACCGATTTTTGGCGATAACGGTTCGGGAATGCACTGTCACCAGTCCATTTGGAAAGACGGCCAACCTCTGTTTGCAGGTGATAAGTATGCTGGTTTGAGCGATATGGGGTTGTACTACATTGGTGGTCTTCTCAAACACGCACCAGCACTGTTGGCAATTACCAACCCTAGCACCAACTCTTACAAGCGCCTAGTGCCTGGTTATGAAGCTCCAGTGAACTTAGCTTACTCCCAAGGGAACCGTTCTGCTTCTATCCGTATTCCTCTATCTGGCACTAACCCCAAAGCCAAACGTTTGGAATTCCGTTGTCCAGATGCTACATCTAACCCCTATTTGGCATTTGCTGCAATGCTTTGTGCTGGTATTGATGGCATCAAGAACAAAATCCATCCTGGTGAACCCTTAGATAAGAATATCTATGAACTCTCTCCAGAAGAACTGGCAAAGGTTCCTTCAACTCCAGGTTCTTTAGAGCTGGCGTTGCAAGCACTAGAAAAAGATCACGCCTTTTTGACAGAATCAGGCGTGTTCACGGAAGACTTTATCGAAAATTGGATTGACTACAAGCTAGGTAACGAAGTTAAACAGTTGCAGCTGCGTCCTCATCCTTACGAGTTTTACCTCTATTACGATGCTTAATTAAGAGTCGTATCTAACGCCGTGTGCAACTTAATTTTATTAAACCTTGATTCCATTGTGGGGTAAACATCTTGCCTGCCCAGAAAGGACGGACAAGATGTCCATCCCACAAGAATTAAAAAAAAGTCGCACATCGCGTTATCTAACTAAAAAGTAATAAGTTTTGCCACCCTAGAGTAAAGGGTGGCTTTTTTTTAGAGTTGTTAGTTGAGACATTCACTCAAAAAATTCAGCTTAGAATTCCTGAAACTTAGCTCATGGAAGCATGACTGGGGCCATAAATCATTCGAGTGCTAGCATCTACCTTCCCTTGAATCGGGTTCCAGTAGTGAGATGCTTCTTCAGGAAGACCAAGTTCTTGTGCCGCCCGCATCAACATTGATTGCTGGCGATTCTTGACTTGTTGATGTTCGCGCACCATTAATGCCCGAGATTTATCTGCAATAGACATAACCATAGTCCTCTCTATTTCGTGAATATATAATTTTTGGTTGCTCACAAGACTAATATAACAAAAATTCTGTAACATAAGCTACTTTTTATATAAATTTATATTTGCTTTTGCTGACAATATTAGGTATTTTTTCCCAAAAGCCGAAAAACTCATCCCAATCCACCTTTGATAACTAAAATCATCTAGCTTCAGATTTGTTTGATTTTAAAAAAGACACCTTTCCTAAGACAGAACATTTATTCGTTACTTTTATTTACATTTAAAAGGTCTGACACTTAATTTCAACTTAAGTGATTAATTTTTGTAACTTTTACTCTTTTTTCGGCGGCGCGGCACAAATACAGCAGTTGCGAAAACTAAGTTACCATCACAATACAAATTTACAAAAATTTACATAAGTTATGACAGTTACCTATCCACGTAAATTTCAGAATGTTTTGAGTGCCAGAGATATATTGAAACAGGTGGTATGCGATCGCGAAATCCATCTCATTACCCTCAACCGCTACCGTTACAGCGAACAACGCAGTTGCAAAGACCTAACTGAGGTAATTGAACAACTGAATGGACAACCACGGGAACTAGTGCGGGATTTGTCTCATCACATCTCAGATGAAGCTCGTCATGCCATGTGGCTAACTGACTTGTTGATTGATTTGGGAAGCGATATAGGAACTCCCCCTGGAACTTCCTATATTGATGAATTTGATCGGCTGCTCGACAAAGACAGCTATGACCCAAAACACAACTTAGAGGACGGCATGATTGCTGCCTTGGCCGCAATTAACGTCACCGAAAAACGGGGCTGTGAATATTTCTCTGCGCACATTTACGCGCTTAAACAAGCACCGCAGACAGAAGAAAACATTAAAATTCGGGAAACGATTGAAAAAATTCTCCCAGAGGAAGCAGGACACGTCCGGTGGGGTAATCGTTGGCTAGGAGAACTTGCGCGTAAGAGTCCAGAACATCAGCAAAAGGTAGAGCAAGCCAAGCGAAAATATACCGCAATTGAACAAGCGGCATTTGAATCGGGGATGGATATCACCTTGGGTGCAGAATTACGGCGAGTTGCCAACTTGGTGGAAGTAGCAAATACCATGCCGCTTTGGCAACGTCCCCAATACTTGATGGAACGCTTACCCCAGACTTTGCTAGCGCCTGAATTGCAATTTACTAGAATTAAAACTGCACAAAAGGCTTGGCAGCGAGATCCACAGACATTTATTGACAAGTTTGTGCCAATGTTCCTCAACGGCATCCAGGCAAGAGAAAGTAGCCGCAAGAACACAACGGTGTAAAAGGGTATAGGGCATGGGGGATTGGGCATTGAAAAGAGTCAGAGGGGCGGGGTGCAGGGTGCAGAGGAGAGGAATTTTCCCCCTGCTCCCGTGCTTCTTCCCCACTCCCCACTCCCTTTTCTTTAACTAAAATTCATCTAAAAAGACCAAATGCAAAGTTTTGCATCTGGCCTTGGGTGTAAAATAATTAAAAAGACTAAGATGATCTGGCAGATCCTTCTTAACACTTATTTTGTCAGGAGCCATCTACGAGGAGAACGAACCGAGGGGCAAAAGTAGGTGAAGAATAGTAGATTTGTTAGTAAGTGCAATAAACCTATACTACTTGTGCGAATCCATACGCTAGAGAAGCAAGAGATGAAACGAAAGGGATTTTATGCTTCGGCAAAAGACGCTAAACAGATGTCAGAGCGAAGATCGGTTACTTGCTTACGTAGATAATCAGATAGTAGATGTATGAGAAGAAAATCTATTGGCGAATAAAGTGAAGTTGCCTTAAGACTATTTCTTCAACAAGCAAAATGTCTGAATTAGATGTGCTTTAGATTAACTCATAGCCTAAGTAACATCTATTTCTAGAGCCGTTGAGGATTGAGATGCAAAGCTTTCCACCGAATATGAGCAACAGTTGTAGAGCTTTTAAGGAGTTGGTAATGCTATCGATCAAAGCACTTAATTTGATTTGCTTTTTGAGCGGCAGGATTGAGACCAACTATATATACAAAGTTTGCAATTGAAATACTAAGCGATCGCTAAAGACTTTCGTGTGTCAACTGTATATATCTCTGCCAGAAAAACTGTGTAAAAGATGTTAGCACAACATCCTGTTTTCTGGTAATTCTGTTCTTTTTGGAAAAGAGGTATTACCCTACAGTAGTTAAACCACAGCATAGATATTTAGGGCTTTTTGTGTCACTTCTCTGCGCCCACTACCGCGATGACGTGGCGCATCATCTGAAGCTTGTTCAGATGCCGCCGAGAGCCACTGTTGTGAAGTAGGCGTGGAAGGCAGCCCTGTTGATAAGTGATTGACCATTGCTTGGCAGTTAAAAGCTAAGGGGCCGAACACCAGGCTCGAGACTAAAAGTGAAATGGCAGCACGCATAGCAGATGTCTATTTTGGAACTCTCCTTTTCACTAATACTTAGCTTTTTAATCAATATCCGGACAATTCATCAAAAAGTATTCTGTTTTACTGAAAATAAACTCTTCTTATCCTTTGTTTAAATGTTCGACTAATAACCAATTACCAGAGTGATTGTAACGACCCCACAATGTAACTAATTGTTCGTGGGGATAAGTACGTAATTGCTCGTCGATATGCGATCGCAAAGTCACAAGCTGCCAACTTTGCCCTTGATATGCGGCTGGGGCTGTGACAGTGAATTTGTATTCTTGCTGTTCTAAGCGGTAAAAAATCCCTTTGAAACAGTTACTTTCCTGAATTAATGCTTTGTCAAAAGCAGAGTCAGGGCAATCGCCACTAACTGGATAGGCTTGTGGGTTATCTAAGTAATACAGTTGCCAGTAACGCCAATCCGAACGATTGGGGGGAAGATTAAAAAAAGGAATAATTAGCGCTTTTGAGCGATTATCTTCTAATAAAGCCGTTTGCAGTGTCCTCACAGGTAAATCTCTCGGCTGGCAGTTTAATTCAACACACATCGCTGCTGCCATCCCTGCTGCTTGACCAATTCCCATCACCACAGGTTGTAATCTGGTAGCGCCATTGGCAATGTGGGAGACAGAAATATTCTTTTCACAGACCAAGAAACCATCGGTTGTAGCTGGAATTAGACAACTGTAGGGAATTGTAAAGGGAGTTCCAGTCCAACGTCCTCCCCAGCGGATGGATTTAGGTTGCAGTGGGAATTGAACACCAGGATAATGATGGTCATTGGCGTAGTTACCAACTGCGATTGCTTCTCCTGTCGGAGACGCTTTGCGAACGCAAACGCCAAGGGCGATCGCATCATTAAATATAGATGCAACTCTACCTGTTGCGATCGGCAAAATATCCTGTTCTCGGACAGTAGTTAGCCCCACTAAGCGGCGGCTTTCCCGGTAATAGGGATGCAGTGCAAAAGCTGTAGGGGTGTGAGGAAATACTTTTTTTGCTAAACCATAGCGACGACCAAGCTGTTTTTGGATAAAATGAGCAAAATTTTGGCTGTGCCAGCGAGATTCTTGGATGAATTCACTTCTGGTTACATCTGACTCTATCAACCGCCCTACCCCTTCGCCATAGTCATTGCCACAGATTGGCCAATTCATCATAAACAGGGCATCAGGCAAACGTCCATAATTTAAAAATGTCTCTGCCCCATAGCCATCCCAAGCACCTGTAAACTGTGATGGATTATAGTTAGGGGCCGCCGGAATCTCTGGTGCAATTGATTCACCAAAATCCTGCATAATCACTACATAAGTGGGCGCTTGCACAGGATATTTCTGAGTTAAAGAGTTAAAAGTCACTGGAGCGCTGGGTTCTCCCCACTCAGATTGCAATTCCCAACCCCAACGGTAAGGTATATCAGCTAAAGCTAATAAATCTCCTAACTCTGTACCGTCAAGAATAATTTTGGCTGTGACAGCAAAATCAGCAAAGCGGACACCAGTTATAGAATCACCTTGTCGGAACACCTCTAAAGGTACTTGTCCAGAAATCCAGTGCAGATTCGGCAATTCCTGCACCCAATCTGCAAAAATCTTTGCTCCAATCCGGGGGTCGTAACTAAAAAAGCTTACCCAGCTGTTATCTAATCCTCCCGGCTGTCGTTGTCGCAATTCCTGCAAAAACGCACCCCATAACCCCGTTTGAAAGGCTTCTAATTCGTTGCCATCGGGTACAGATACACCAGCCGAAGTTAGCATTCCTCCCAACCAAGGAAATTCACTCACCAAAATGGTTTTAGCTCCCCGTCGTGCCGCTTGGATAGCAGCCGCAGTTCCTCCAGTTCCTCCACCAACAACTAAGACATCAGCTATGTATGTCTGATGAACCATGACCAAATCCTCTACCAGGGTTAGCTATCTAGCTGATTTCGGTTGATCCTTGGCTCTACTTTTATCAGCTGAGTTTATAATTCACCTCTAGAAATCAGCTTTTGTCAAGTTTAAATTGATGGGTAAGCAACTTCGTGGTAAGCTAGTGCGCTTATATATTGCACAAACTCCGTATAGACCGTCATTAGTCATTAGTCATTTGTGTTTCTAAGGACAAAGGACAACCCTCTCCTGAAGGAGACGCTGCGCGAACACTAATTAATGTGCAATTTTCTTTGCGTAACAGCTTAAGCAGTTAAGTGCTTACTACAAACCATCAAAACTAGCTTGACAAGGTACTACCGTAACTATGTATTAAATATTACATAAAATTTTGATGAAGTATAGGGTCTTGCATTTTATACATCTGTATGCAAAGATAATTTCATATAAAATACTGTAAACCTATCAAGTTACCGGATTAAATAAATCTTTTAAATCTAGCTGATTGCAAATGAAAGCGTTCAGTGAATATTCATTTGGCAATTAGCAATGAATAACTAAAATTTAAATAATAATTTCTTTTAGTGTAAATCGCACTGACAGAGTAAAGAAAAAAGAAAAATTTAAACTAAAAAATAATGTGGATTGTTAAACTTGCTCTTCGTCGCCCCTACACCTTTGTAATTACTTCCATACTTATTTTTGTCTTAGGAGTAGTTACTATTACGCGCATGGCAACGGATATTTTTCCAGAAATTAATATTCCCGTTGTCAGTGTAATTTGGTCTTATAGTGGTGTCTCACCAGAAGAAATGGAACAGCGGATTGTTACAAGCAGCGAACGCTCTTTTACAACCACTGTCAATGACATTGAACACATCGAATCACAATCACTTAATGGTGTTAGCGTCATTAAAGTTTTCTTCCAACCAGGAGCAAAAATTGAAGCAGCAGTAGCTCAACTTACCTCTAATACTCAAACAATTCTTCGAGGTTTACCTCCAGGAATTACACCTCCTTTAATTGTTCGCTACAATGCGTCTAATGTGCCAATTCTCCAGCTAAGTGTTAGCAGCACATCACTATCAGAGCAAGAACTTTATGATAACGGCAATAATTTTCTGCGGACTCAGCTAGCGACTGTTCAAGGTGCATCTGTACCGTTACCTTATGGAGGCAAACCTCGGCAAATTATGGTAGATATTGACCCGCAGGCATTATTTGCCAAAGGTCTTTCAGCTACAGATGTCACAACCGCAATTACCGCCCAAAATCTTATTTTACCTGGAGGAAATGCCAAATTAGGCGATCGCGAGTACAGTGTTCGACTCAATAGTAGTCCCCAAGTCTTAGAAGCATTAAACAATTTACCCATCAAACAGATTAATGGCACTGTAATTTATATACGTGATGTTGCCCAAGTCCATGATGGCTTTGCAGTGCAGAATAATATTGTCCGTCGAGATGGGCGACGTTCTAGTTTATTAACCATTCTCAAAAATGGTAGTGCTTCAACTTTAGATGTTGTAGAGCGAGTCAAAAAAAGACTACCAAAAATTCAAGCCATATTACCCAAAGAATTAGATTTAGATATCTTATTCGATCAATCGATATTTGTTAAAGCTTCCATCCACGGAGTATTAACCGAAGGATTGATTGCTGCTTGTTTAACTGCCGCGATGATTTTATTGTTCTTAGGCAGTTGGCGTAGCACTTTAATTGTGACAATCTCCATCCCTTTATCAATTCTTTGTTCTATTATTGCCCTGCGATTGATAGGACAGACTTTGAATATTATGACCTTAGGAGGACTATCTCTAGCAGTTGGGATTTTAGTTGATGATGCCACAGTAGAAATTGAAAATATCCATCGGAATTTGGGACAAGGAAAACCTCTACAACAAGCTATTTTAGATGGCGCACAACAAATAGCTGTTCCAGCTTTCGTTTCAACGTTAGCAATCTGTATTGTTTTTATCCCAATTGTCTTTTTAACAGGAGTAGCACAATCGCTATTTATGCCTTTAGGAATGGCGGTTGTTTTTGCTATGCTTGCCTCCTATCTACTGTCGCGTACAGTAGTACCAATGTTGGCAAAGTTTCTGCTTGGTAAAGAACTACATCTTTATACTAAACATGAAAATCTAGATAATAACGGTAATGGTCATGTAATTCCTAAAAAAGATATTTTTTGGCGAATTCATGAGCAGTTTAACCGCCAATTTCAGAAATTTCGCCAAAACTATCGAAATACTTTAGCCAAAGCTCTAAATCATCGCGGTGTAGTTTTTGCAATGTTTAGTGCTTTTTGGGTAAGCGCCTTAGTTTTACTACCTTTTGTTGGTCAAGACTTTTTCCCACAAGTAGATGCAGGTCAGTTTCGGTTGCACGTCCGCGCTCCTGCGGGAACACGACTTGAAAAGACAGAACAGATTTTTACTCAAGTTGAAAATGAGATTCGCCAAGTTATTCCTGAGCAAGAATTAGAAATTATTCTTGACAATATTGGTGTACCTGTAGGGGGAGTAAACCTTGCTTTTAGTGACACAGCAACCATCGGGCCTGGTGATGGAGAAATTCTTGTCGGTCTTAAAGAAGGTAAACATCATTCTACTTGGCAATATGTTAGACAACTACGCCAAAACTTAACCGCCCAATTTCCTGAATTAACCTTCTTTTTCCAACCTGCGGATATAGTAACTCAAATTCTCAATTTCGGTTTACCAGCCCCTATTGATATTCAGGTCATAGGCCCAGCGAAGAATCGCCAAGATAATTACAAAATTGCTAAACAAATCAAAACCCAAATAGCTCAAATTCCGGGAGCAGTTGATGTTCATTTACATCAAGTCGTTGATGCCCCAAACCTACGTATTAATGTAGATCGTTCTCAAGCACAACGTAACGGATTAACTCAACGAGATGTTGCCAATAACCTACTCACATCATTAAGTTCTAGTGGTCAAACATCACCCAATTTTTGGCTCGATCCTATCAAAGGAGTGAGTTATCCGGTAGCAGTACAAGTTCCCCAATATAAACTTAACTCACTAGACAAAATTCAGAGTCTACCTATTACTAATGGTTCCAATTCGTCACAACTTTTAAGCAATCTTTCTGTTGTTAAACGTGGGAAAGCTCCTGCTGTTGTTAATCATTACAACGTACAGCCTGTATTTAATATTTACGCCAATGTTCAAGGTCGTGATTTAGGTGGTGTAGCCAGCGATATTTATAAAATAGTTGAACAATTTCAGCAGAAGTTACCACGTGGAACGTCAATTATGGTGAAGGGTCAAGTAGAAACGATGAATTCATCTTTTCTAGGATTAGAAGTAGGATTAATATTTGCAATTGGATTAGTTTATTGCTTAATAGTAGTCAATTTCCAATCTTGGATTGATCCATTCATTATTATGATGGCACTGCCAAATGCTTTAGCAGGAATTGTCTGGATACTATTTGTAACTAATACAACGTTTAGTGTACCTTCTTTGATGGGTGCAATTATGAGTATTGGGGTTGCTACTGCCAATAGTATTTTGCTCGTCACCTTTGCTAATGAGCAACGTCTAATAGGAGAAAAAGCTGTTTCTGCCGCTTTAGCTGCTGGTTATACCCGTTTGCGTCCAGTATTAATGACTGCTGGGGCTATGATTATGGGAATGTTACCAATGTCTCTTGGTTTAGGAGAAGGTGGTGAACAAAATGCTCCTTTAGGACGTGCTGTAATCGGTGGATTATTAGCAGCAACAGTGGCAACTTTAATTTTTGTACCCGTAATTTATAGTATTTTGCGCCGAAAACAACCCCAAAATTTAGAGGAAGAACTATCCTCTACTATCAAATTAACTGTAGCCAATCGCTAAATTACTCGTGAATAATTAGATCCCCGACTTCTCTAAGAAGTCAGGGATCTGAGAACCACTTAAATTTTCATAAATCAACAAATAAAATAGAAATTCTCTAGTATGGATACTCAAGAAAATATCAAAGTTGATCGTTCTGATCCCACATCAATCCCGTCAACGACTAAAAAAAGTCGCTTCAATTCTATTACTATTATTGTTACTACTACTTTTGTTGTAACTGGGCTTTTAGCACTTGGTATTATCCCTCGTTTAAAACAGCAATTAGAATTAAATGCTTTTGCTAAATCTACAACAAAACAAGCCTCTTCAGTCAATATAGTTAAACCAAAAGTTGCTGCTAATTTCACCGAATTAATCCTACCTAGCAGCATTCAAGCAAGCCAAGAAACCACAATCTATGCCCGTACCAGTGGCTATTTACAAAAAAGGTTAGTGGATATTGGCGATCGCGTCAATCAAGGGCAGTCACTCGCCATAATTGATGCGCCTGAAATTGACCAAGATGTACAGCAAGCTCGTGCAGAATTAGCAAAGTCTGAGGCTAATATTGCTGAAGTCCAGGCAGATTTAGCACAAAAGCAAAGTAATTTTTCTCAAACAAAAGCCAACTTAAAGGCTAGACAGGCTGAATTAATCGAAGCACGTACAAACCTAGAACTAGCACGTCAAACTTGGCAACGTTGGCAATTACTGCAAAAGCAAGGAGTAGTGACTACACAAGCTGCTGATGAACGTAAAACTGCTTTTAATGCAAGTCAAGCTAATGTAGATACTTTAATTGCTCGCGTTAATTCAGACCAAGAAAGTATCAATACTGCCCTTGCAGGTATTAATTCCCAAAAAGCTAATATTAATGCCTTTGTTGCCAGTAAAAACGCTGCTCAGTCAAACTTGCAACGGATAAAAGTTTTACAATCATTCAAACAAATTGTTGCTCCTTTTTCAGGTGTAATTACTGCTCGTAACGTAGACACAGGAGCTTTAATTTCTGCGGGTAGCAATAATAATAGTGGAAATTCGTGGCTATTTAAGGTTGCTCAGACAAATAATTTACGTATCCGAATTAACGTTCCCCAGGCTTTTGTTCAATCAATTCACCCCGGACAAACTGCCCTTGTTCGTGTTCGTGAGCTACCGAAAAAGTCTTTTTCTGGTAAAGTTATTCGGACTGCTGATGTCTTAGATGCTACTTCAAATACCCTTTTAACTGAAATTGAAGTACAGAATTCAGAGAATGTGTTGCGTCCTGGGATGTATGCTGAAGTGACTTTTAAGACTGAACGTGCCAATCCACCTTTATTAGTACCAGCTAATACTTTAGTGATTAATGCAGATGGTATACAAGTAGCCACTGTGACGAAGGAAAACAAAGTTAAATACCAGAAGGTAGAGCTTGGACGAGATTATGGTACTGAAGTTGAAGTGGTTTCTGGTTTAAGCCCTAATGTTAGGTTAATTACTAATCCTACAGATGCTCTCCAAGATGGGAAATCGGTTCAGGTACTTGCATCCAAGCCTAAAACAAGGAATTAAAATCAAATATTCAAAAAACATAATATCTGGTTACATTTAATTGAATAGGGTTGCGATCGCAGCCTAATTTGTCCAACCATAAAATTTGTAGAGAAGTACCAAGGTTTATCAGCAACATTAAATCTCAAATTTGATAGCTTAACGTTGACTACTAATGCTACATCTAGTATCGTTGAGCAGGGAAAAACCAACGTGAAAGCACAGGTATTTAGAGGCGTTAATCAACTTTCTTACGAAGACATCCCAGTTCCAGCCCTGGAACCAGATGAAGTGCTGGTACAGGTGCGGGTTGTGGGGTTGTGTCAGTCAGATATTAAAAAAATTCGTTATCCCCTATATGAACCGCCGCGCATTTTTGGACATGAAACTGCCGGCACGATCGCAGCACTAGGCAATAATGTCAAAGGTTGGCAAGTTGGACAACGAGTAGCGGTGATGCATCACATCCCCTGTATGCGTTGCTCCTACTGCCTAAATGATAATTTCTCCATGTGCGATGTTTACAAAAACATCTCCACTACCGCAGGCTTTAACGCCAGTGGTGGCGGTTTTGCTGATTATGTCAAGGTTCCTGGACATATTGTCGAAAACGGTGGGTTGATTCCCATCCCGGATAACATCAGTTTTGAAGAAGCGAGTTTTGTCGAACCGACTAACTGCTGCTTGAAAGCTGTGAAAAAAGCCCAAATTGTTCCAGGACAAACTGTGTTAGTTACTGGTGCTGGGCCAATTGGGTTAATGTTCATTATGTTGGTGAAGTATTTCGGAGCAAAAGCGATCGCTACTGATTTACTACCCTCTAGAATTGATAAAGCCTTAAGTGTCGGTGCAGAGGCGGCTTTTGATGCTCGCGATCCCGATTTACCCGCTAAAATCTCTGCCTTAACTGGTGGACTAGGTGTTGATGTTACCTTGCTGGCTGTTCCTAGTGAAAAAGCCTTCTTTCAAGCACTTGATAGTACGCGCAAAGGTGGGAAAATCTTGTTTTTCGCCGAATTCCCCGATCAGGTGGAAATTCCCATCAACCCAAATATCCTCTACCGTCGAGAAATTGACTTAATAGGCAGTTATAGCTCATCTTATCGGCTTCAGAATCTATCAGCCGATATTGTATTTAATCAGCGAATTGACGTGCAAGCGTTGATTAGCGATCGCTATCCATTAAAAGATTTATCAGCAGCTGTGGAAGTTGCGATCGCACCCACACCGGATACTTATAAAATCTTAATTTATCCGTAAAAGGGAGATGAGAGGGATGAGGAAGCAATTTTTCTCCCCCTGCTCCCTCATCTCCCCCTGCTCCCCCTCCTCTCTCAAAAAATGCTTATTACCCTACTTTTCGTCGCTCTACTAGCTTTCTACGTCGCCTGGAATCTCGGAGCAAACGATGTTGCTAATGCGATGGGAACCTCTGTCGGTTCCAAAGCTGTTAGTCTCAAACAAGCACTAATAATTGCTGGGGTATTAGAGTTTACGGGTGCTGTGTTGTTTGGACATGAGGTAACGGAAACTCTAGCAACGAAAATTGCTAATCCCGCCTTATTCGCAGCTACACCCCAAATATTAGTTACTGGGATGGTAACAGTACTAATATCATGTGGTGTGTGGTTGCAAATTGCCACATCACGCGGTTTACCTGTATCCTCTTCTCATGCGGTTGTTGGTGCGATCGCTGGATTTAGTTGGGTAGCTTTGGGAGTAAATGCAATTGATTGGTCATCAATTGGCTTAATTACCATTGGCTGGATTTTAACGCCGTTAATTAGTGGTGCGATCGCCGCTTTATTTTACAGTCAAATCAAGCACTGGATTTTAGATCAATCCAATCAAGTAGTGCAGTTACAAGAATGGATTCCCTGGTTGAGTACTCTGCTGCTAGGTATATTCGGCGTGATTGTCTTACCATCACTCACAGAACCGCTTACCAATTTTGTAATTGAGCAAGTTGGTTTTACAATCCCTGCTTACGACATCCCCCTATTAACAGGTGCAGTAGCAGCAGTTGGACTCACAATCATTAGTTGGCGACAATTGAGAGATAAGGGAGACAAGGGAGAAATACTCCCCAATCCCGTAGAAAGATTATTCGCCCGATTCCAACTATTAAGTGCTTGCTTTGTAGCTTTTGCTCACGGTTCTAATGATGTGGGAAATGCGATCGCTCCTTTAGCTGCGATCGTTTACATCAATCGTACTGGTAGCGTACCTACTAATGGTATAACTATCCCCCTTTGGATTTTAATCCTTGGTGGTGCTGGTATTGTTGGTGGTTTAGCTGTCTGGGGAAAAAAAGTCATTGCTACCATTGGCGAAAACATCATTGCCTTGCAACCCAGTAGTGGATTTTGTGCCGAACTCGCAACTGCTACCACTATCCTCATTGCTTCCCGGCTAGGTTTACCAGTCTCCACCTCCCACGCTCTCGTCGGTGGTGTCGTTGGTATTGGACTAGTGCAAAATCTCAAGTCGATTAAGTTTCAAACACTAAAAGGCATTGCTGCCGCATGGCTAATTACAATCCCCGTGAGTGCTGCCCTTAGCGCTGCTATTTTCAGCATCGCCCGGATTTTATTCTTCTAAGAATTATTAATATTTTCCAAACTTTTCCTCTACTGGAATTTACTCAAAGCAAAACCCAGACTGCAACAACGCCAAAAAAAGCGTGCTTTTGCAGAATTGCTGCTCATTCATTAGAATGTTGTGCAGGGGATAGCGTAACTTTGAATTTCCACAGAAGGATACTTTAATCTCCATTTAGAGAGATAAACTGTCACACCAGTTACATTCCACACAAATTTACAGCTAGTTTCGCAAGTCAGACAATTTGGTGGGGATATCTAGCGACGAGTCGCCTACGCACACGCATCTGTGAATTTTTGACAATTATTATTGGCAGCAAGCCCTAAATATTTATTTGGAGTGAGATTTCTTTAAAAGTAAAAATTTCATTGGCAAATAATTTATGAAATTAAACTGACCAAAAATAAAAAAGTCTCTATTTAAGGGACTTACAGGCGTGGCAATCAACTCAAAATCCCTTCAGTTGGGCAATCCCCCAGACGTTCTAGCGTTGCTAACGATGGGAATCGCCCTTGGGTTCGTGAGTTCGCCAGACGCTCGATGACTCGCTAACGCTGCGCTATCGACGCAGAGCGCCAAGACGGCGACTCACTCACCAAGACGGGTGCTACCTCACCAAAATTCCAAATCTAATGGTTAAATACTTATCAATGCTGAAGAGAACACGGTGTAGTAACCTGTGTGGCAAACTTAGATGCTTTGCTAACTTGTGTCTAGTATGACAGAATTACGTTGAAATGCGGAAGTGCTGTTAAAATTTTTAATTTATCTGACAAAATACAGGAAATTAGGATGACCGCCAATAAAGTGTACGGGAAGCAGCTTTATCGTCAAAGTGTTAGAGGTTAGAAGCTAATGGGGCGATTCGAGAAGCAACCAGAAAACCCAAGAGTCAGAGGGGAGCTATCTAGAGCGGCAGAAAATGCTCTTTGGGCTGTAGTTGAAGACTTAGAAAATCTTCAGCAGAATGTTCTCAGAGCCTTGCAAGAAGATGTAAAGCGGCTTCAGTCAGAAAAAAATCGGTTATCTGATGAGATTCAAAGCTTGGTAGAGGAAAAAGAGCATTTACAACAAGTGCGCCAAATTACTGAGCAGCAAGTGTTAATTCGGCAACTGGCAGAAGTTCTGGCAAAGCATATATCTTCACAACTGCAATCCTCTCTGGCAACTTTAGCTAATCAAAGCATAGAGGGCAAATCTTACGAACAAGCGGCGCTGAAGTCTGCTGAAGTGAGCAGCAATGTAGTAGGTGAAATTAATGAAAAAGTCGAACACATGTTTGACAGTCTAGATGACACCGTTACTGTTACCTTTAATTCCTTACAACAGGAGCTGAAGAACTATCAAAGTAATCTTTCCCAACAGTTGTCACGGATGTATAGCCAGCAGCAGCAAGGGGAAACGATTTTGACGGAGTTTGTTAATCGCCTGCATGGAGAACTAGATAAAACTATAGAAGAAACTTCACGCAAATCAGCAACAGTAGGGATACCTAATGTTTTGCAGTTTACTGAGCCAGAAAAAAACAGTTCTGTTGAAACATCGCTACCAGAGTTTGAGCAAGTAGTAAGAAATTCCCTTGAGCCAATTTCCCCGATCTCCAATAAATTTTCACCAAGGGAAACGACATTAGAGCCGCCGATTGTTAGAGAAAATACCACAAATCCAATTTCTTCTCCCAGCAAGGATTTGTCGCTAAGGGAAACGACATTAGAGCCGCCGATTGTTAGAGAAAATACCGCGAATCCAATTTCTT
>NZ_JAVRBM010000009.1:0-81977 GCF_034531255.1 Nostoc sp. ChiQUE01b
TACATTGTCGCAGTTTTTGATCCCATTTTTTCAGATTTTGTGAGAAATCCGCGTATTACTGCGACGGCTGCAACAGCATTTTGGCACGTTAGCAACAGCTTGGAACGCTACTAAGGTACAGTTAGGAGAAGTGGAAGGTTTAGGTTTCCAAACACTAGAAAAAGTAGTACAACAGCGATCGCGTTTGCACCCAGAACAACTATTCACTAAGCACCAGCAGGAAAATTCCCATTTCTGGACACCAGCAGATGCAGATTATCCCCGTTTACTGCTGGAAACTCCCAGTCCACCGCCGATTTTGTACTATCGCGGTGAAGTCGAACTTCAAGAAAATCTCGGACAAAAACCAATGGTTGGGATTGTCGGAACCCGCCAACCCTCAGAATACGGTATCCGTTGGACTCGCCAAATTAGTACAGCTTTGGCTAAAAATGGCTTTACAGTCGTTTCAGGTATGGCAGAGGGAATTGACACCGAAAGCCACATCGCCGCCATGAAAGCAGGTGGAAGGACGATCGCAGTTTTGGGGACTGGTGTCGATGTCATCTATCCACATAAAAATCGGGATTTGTACAAGCAAATTTTGACGGCGGGGTTAGTCGTAAGTGAGTACCCCACAAAAACCCCACCCGATCGCACTCACTTTCCGCGTCGCAACCGAATTATTGCAGGCTTAAGCCGCGCCATCCTGGTAATGGAAGCGCCATTAAAATCTGGTGCTTTAATTACTGCTACCTACGCAAATGAATTTGGTAGAGATGTCTATGCATTACCTGGGAGACTAGACGATTATCCATCTCAAGGATGCTTAAAATTATTGAGTCAGGGAGCTTCCTTTATTCTTAAAGAACTAGACGAACTTTTAACAATGCTAGGAGCGATACCACAAATTGATGCGATTGAGGCTTCTACAGCACCAGAACAGTTAATGCCAACTTTATCACCAGAATTGCAAACCATAATGGATGCAATGGCAAGTGAAGCTTTACCCTTCGATTTTATTGTCCAACAAACTGGTATGGCTGCTGGCTCTGTTTCCGGTGCTTTGTTACAGTTGGAACTTATGGGTTTCGTTTCCCAACTTCCAGGAATGCGGTATCAAAAAAGTTAAGATTTAAAAGAGAACAACATTATTTAGCTTTGTTTTTAGGAATTTAATCATCAGATTTATAGTTATTATTCTGCGACTAATTTCCGAACGACCAAAGAATGACTAATCATTTTTTGTGAGACTAGCACCAATAACTTTAAGAAAACGAAAGGGTTTTGGCTCAATACCTTGAACAGCATCACTAGGACGGTTACTATCAAAAACAAATACCATAAGCTAAGTATCTTCAAGATTATGACCTTGCCATCCACTTTGAATGTTCATAAATTGCTGAATTGCGGATGATTGACCCTCAGCTAGACACAACCCTTAAGCATTATAAAACAGCAATTGACAGCCTCAAAGAAACTGGTGCGATCAATGTTGAGCAGGTTTTGGACGTGTTAAATGCCAGAAATGCTGTGCAGGTGGCTTTAAAGGAGACAACGCCTATTCCTACCAGCAGATTGAAGCTGGTTTTAGACTTAGATGCAGAACTCAGAAAACAAGCACAACAGATTACCAAAGTTATAAAAACTGAACAATTTGCTCAGTGGCGAGAGAGTGTACATCCCTCAGCAGAAGCTTGGTGGTGGAAGTTAGAAAATCTTGCACCTGTGCACAAGTGGGATAACTTGGATTGGTTGTGGAAAGGTTTAACAGTTGCTGGCTGGACTGCTAACCTCAGTTTACTCATTAATATTGCTACTCGCTTTCTTAGCGGGGGAGCAGGATTATTAGGAGCTTCAGCAGTTATTTTGCCAAGTATTCTCGCCTTGCTACAAGCAAGTAGCGAATTAACTAAAGCTGGTAAAGAAGGATTTGAGAAACTACTAACAAAACTGAATATTCCCCAACACTTACAAGAAGAAGCTAAGTTGGGTTCAACTCTATTAATGACAGGATTCTTAATCAGTTTTTGGTTAGCTCTACCGTCAATTTCTCAACTCTATAACAATCAGGGGAAAAATAATTACAATAACGGAAAATTAGGAGCGGCAGAACAAGACTACCTCAAAGCAATTTCTCTAGATGCCGATAATGTGGATGCTCATTATAATCTGGGCAATCTTTACGAGAAGTTACAAGAGTTTGACAAAGCAAAAAAGCATTATCAAATCGCTGTTGGCAGTGACGTTCCTGATGCTTTCAATAACCTAGCTCGCTTGTACATTCTGGATAAAAAATATCCCCAAGCTACGACTCTGCTACAAAACGGACTGTTGAAAGCCGAAGAGCAGAATAGCTTACCCAAAGTCAGATATGACCTGTTTAAAAATCTGGGATGGGTGAGGTTTGAGCAAGGCAGATATAACGAAGCACAAGCAACCTTACTAGCGGCTATTGGCATTGCAAATAACCCAGAAACAGCAAAAGATTTCCGAAATTCCAGTTCTGCACACTGTATCTTAGCGCAGGTGATGGAACGGCAAAAACAACCAACCGTACTAGAGCAATGGCAGAAGTGCTGTCAACAAGGTTCCACGCTCAATGCCGAAGAGGACACATGGTTATATCTAGCTCAACAAAAATTAAAGAAAGCAGGTAGAGGATGCGAAAATGCCGCAAATTGATTAAGCTAGCTGGAATATTACTTAGCCTATCCTTGGTGATAGTAACAATGCCTGGGCTGACTCAACAAAATAGCCTGAATTTTATTTTTGGAATAAGTGGCGATGTCCAGATTAAGAGAGATGGGCGTAACAGCTACCAGCAAGTATATATAGGTACTTTACTAAATCCCTCAGATCGTTTGCGGTTAGGAAAAGGCTCGTCTGCCAAAGTTTTTTGCAATAACTTATCGACTTGGAATATTAGCTCTCAAGGCGAATTTCCCGTTTCTAGTGGTTGTCCATCCACTGAAAAAGCGATTCTCATTAGAAACGGTAGTAACCGCGTTGATACTCGCACCCCAAATGACCCGACGATTCCTTACATTATTAGTCCGCGTGACACAGCAATTTTGAGTGACAAACTGAATCTGCGTTGGAATGCGGTGAAAGGTGCAACTAGTTATCAAGTACTATTACGCGGCCCAGGTATTAATTGGAAAACTGAAGTGAAGCAGCCAGAAGTTGTTTATTCTGGTAAGGAAACTCTGCAACCAGGCTCTCGTTATCGGTTAATTGTGACTGCTGATAGCGGAGTCTCTTCTGAAAGTGAAACGCCTACTGGATTCACATTACTGAGTCAAGAGGATGCTAAACGGGTAAAAGCTCAAATTACACAATTGCAAAAGCAACCGCTAACCGATGAGTCTAAAATTCTGGCTTTGGCATACCTGTATAAAAGTAATAATTTAAATGCTGCGGCAATTGATTTATTAGCAGGCTTAGTTAAAAAAGGAAGCCAAACCACAGCAGTTTATCAGCTTTTAGGTAGTCTCTACCAGCAAATGGGTTTAAATCGATTAGCAAGGGAACAGTATTTAACTGCACTGAAGTTAGCCAAGGCGCAAACAAATTTAGAAGACCAAGCAATTATCCAAGCCAGTTTGGGGGAAATTGATATAACTCTAGACAACTTACAGCAGGCATTTGAGTCATTGCAAGCTGCTCAAAGTAGCTATCGTGCCTTGGGAGATGAGCAACAAGTACAGCAACTACAGCAGAAATTAGATCACCTAAAAAGGAGGCTACCCTAATGATTAGCTTGCAAGTCATAAAAGTGATAACCCTAACAACTTTATTAGCAACGCCTGGGTTATTGATGTTGATGCCCAAGCCAACAATTGGGCAATCAACTCCTTGCGTTTCAACTGCTCAGTCTGCTGAATTGGCAGAAGCAGAACAACTTCATCAACAGATAATTAAACTTTATAACGAAGGCAAATATAGTAAAGCTATTCCTTTAGCAGAGTGTGTGTTGGATATCTTCAGAAAGGTACTTGGGGAAGAGCATCTTGATGTAGCCCAAAGTCTTAATAATCTGGCGGAACTTTATAGAAAAGAGAGCTATTATAGTAAAGCTGAACCTCTTCATTTACAAGCCTTAAAATTAAGAAAACGCCTGTTAGGAGAAAAGCATTTTGATGTAGCGAACAGTCTCAGTAATTTAGCACTACTTTACACAGATCAGGGACGTTTCCGGGAAGCCGAACCCCTTTTTTTACAAGCTAGAAAGATATGCGAAGATCTAAAAGAGCATCTTCTATTGGCAATAACCCTCAATGCACTAAGCTCTTTGTATGTTCAGCAGGGACGCTATAACGAAGCTGAACCTCTTTTGCTACGCTCTTTATATCTGAGAAAAAGCTTACTGAGAGACGATGATCCTAGTGTCACAAGAATCCTCAGTAATTTAGCAATGATATATGTTAGGCAAAAGCGTTTTCCAGAAGCAATCAATTTCCAGCAGCAAGCCTTAGAAATAGACAAACGCCTGCTTGGAGAACACCCCGCTGTTGCAACTCACCTTGCGAATCTGGCATCGATCTACGACATACTGGGACGATACAGTGAAGCAGAAAACCTTTTTCTGCAAGCTTTTGAGATGAGGAAACGTCTATTTGGCCAACGAGATTCCAATGTAGCCAGCAGCCTCGATGTCCTGGCACATTTTTATTGGATGCAAGGCAAAACTGCGGAAGCTTTAAACTTTCATAAACAAGTTCTGGATATAGAAGAATATTACCTTAATCTCAACCTTGTTGCCGGGTTTGAGCGTCAAAAACGTGATTACATAGCAACTTTTACAGAAAGTACAAACAATACTATCTCCGTACACCTGAACTCTGCTCCCAAGAACCCTAAAGCAGCTCGTTTAGCTTTTGCTACCGTCTTACAACGTAAAGGACGAATTTTAGATATTCTCACCAATAGCCAACAAATCCTGCGTCAACATCTTAATGAACCAGATAACCAGAAACTATTAGATGAGCTATCAGATACTCGCCGCCAACTTGCCAACCTAGTTTTCAGCAAACCAGATAAATTTCTTCTTGAAGAGTATCGTGCTGAAGTTGCCAAGCTTGATACCCAAGCAAAACAACTTGAGGACAAATTGAGTCGTCGCAGTGAAGAATTCCGTATTCAGTCTCAACCTGTCACTGTAGAAGCGATTCAAAAATTAATTCCCACTGATACTGCTTTGATAGAAATAGTGAAGTATGAACCCTGGTATCCCAAAATAAACTTACTCTCTTCTATAACTATTAATGGAAATCCTCTGCGTGTTCCTGAATTACACTATGGCAAACCTCGTTACGCAGTATACGTTCTCCTTGCAAAAGGAGAACCAAAAGGTATTGACTTAGGTGATGCTGAAACAATTCAAAAAACCCTAGAACTATTCCGCGATGATTTGCGAGATAAAGATACTCCCATCACCCAAGTTAAACAATCGGCTCGTGACTTGGATAAAATTCTCATGCAGCCAGTACGCAAACTTTTGGGCAAGACTCGCAAGATTCTACTTTCTCCAGATAGTGCTCTCAACCTCATTCCCTTTGAAGCACTGGTGGATGAAAGCGATCGCTACTTAGTAGAAAACTATTCTTTCACTTATCTCACCTCTGGACGGGATTTGCTCAGATTGCAAAACCATTTTTCTAGCAAACAGCCGCCGCTCATTATTGCTGACCCTAACTTCGATCGCTCTGGTGAAGTAATTGCACGTCAACCTCATAATAATAATTCACAAAATACCCGCTCTATTGACCTGTCACAAAAAATATTTTCTCCTTTACCAGGCACGGCTGAGGAAGCCAAGGCAATTGCAACCCTCTTAGAAGTCAAACCTCTAACAGGTACTCAGGCTACTGAGGGTGCTGTGAAACAAATTAAAAACCCCAGGATTCTGCATATTGCCACTCATGGTTTCTTTGAAAACGCCACGCAAGCAGCAGAAAAAATTACCCTTGATGATAATCCCCTATTGCTGTCAGGATTAGTTCTCGCTGGCTTGAAACCTCGTCAGAGTGGCGGCGAAGATGGCATTCTTACTGCCCTAGAAACAACTGCATTGAATCTGGTAGGCACAAAACTGGTGGTACTATCTGCCTGCGATACAGGTTTGGGAAACATCTTTGCTGGTGAAGGCATTTATGGCTTGCGTCGCGCGTTGGTAATTGCTGGCTCTGAAAGTCAGATGATTAGCTTGTGGAAAGTGGCAGATGATGCTACCAAAGAGTTGATGGTAGCTCACTACAAAAAATTGCTAGACAACAAGGGACGGAGTGAGGCACTGCGTCAAACGCAACTAGAAATGCTGGGGAGTGAAAAGTATCAACATCCTTATTACTGGGCAGCGTTTATTCCTTCTGGTGATTGGAGAGCGATGGAGAAGTAAATAGGCATTGAAGGAACTATCTCTCAGGGAATCCGAGCATTTGAATTACGCGATTGCCGTTATATAGGGCTAGCTAAAACTCATCTACAGCATATCCTGACGGCTGCCGCTATTAATCTAGGTCGAGTTTTCGCTTGGTTAGAGGAGATACCAAACAAGAGCAATGAAACTATTTTTAATTACAAATTACGAATTATCTTTGAGGGTAATACTGAGGATTCATCACTGGAGATTGATAACCGTTTGTTGATACAGGACTTCCCATACCGTTGGGTACAGGAGTGACAACAGGAGGCTGATAAATGCTCATGGGCGCAGTGCCTGTTGTACTGTTGGGTAGAGCAGGATTCGCCACCTGGGGCTGATAACCATTTGTGGGTACAGTGTTTGTAGTGGCGTTGGGTGTGACAGGATTTTGGCTAAACTCTTGGTAGGCTGCACGAGAAATTGAGCTAATCAATTTTTCGGCGCGAGGATCGTTTGCTGGGCGTTGTACCATGACAGAAGCTATGTAGCGCTTGCCAGTTGGAACAACAATTAAACCTGTATCTGCCAACATTGTGCCGATATCACCCGTTTTGTGGTATGCTCTTGCACCTGTTCCCAAACCTGCTGGCAGCAGAGTGTCTTTTTGGGTGCGACGCAAGATATCGAGCATGAGATCGCGTGATGGCATACTGACTAAATTTCCCTGACTCACAATCGCCATCAAATTCCCTAGTTCCTTGGGACTAGTGGTGTTTGTCCCTTGTAAATCTGGGAGTTGATTACGAATTGTTGTGGTTGTCAATCCCCAACTACGGAAACGCTGGTTTAAAGCGTCTATTCCTCCCAGTCGAGCAATCAGCATATTTGTCGCCGTGTTGTCGCTGATTGTAATCATTTTAGTGACGACTTCCAAAGCGGCGTACTGAGTTCCTGGTGGTTTGTATTGCAGATTTCCCGAACCCCCAACTACCATATCCTGTTGCATGGTCAGCATATCATCTAGGCGAATTTTCCCCGCATCCACATCCTGGAAAAAGGCAATGAGAATCGGCACTTTAATCGTGCTAGCCGCCGGAAAACTGGTAGAGCCATTGATATCTACATAATTACCAGTATCTAAATCTACTAAGAAAATTCCAGGTGTGAGATTTGGGTTGGTGGCCGCCAAATTTTGCACGGCATTTTTCAAAGAGGTAATTTCCTGAGACAGGTATAAACTCGAAGAAGCTACGGCTGGGGGAGTTTGGGTAGGTTGTGGCTGCGATCGCGCCACATTACTAACATTACTATTAGATTGCGACGCCGAGTTCGTGCTGATGCGATTAGCTGGGTCTAATATTGACAAGACCGTGCCTACAATTGCACCCATCCCAACACCCACAATCAACAAACGCAAAACATACAATATAGTTTTGGCCATTGGCTTTAACCGGGTTTTTGGCGATGAGCGTCTGCCTGTTTTTGGCTTTTCCATTCGCACTGTTTTAACTATCACAGCACCTGGTCGGAAGGGAGGAATTTTTCCCTTGACACTAGGAATTGGTTTTACTGCCGTTGGCATGACTAACCCCGATTTTACCCTACGTGTAGCGCCAGAGATTGGGGGAGGACTGATTTGATTTTTTGGGCGTGTTAGTGCCCCTTCTTTTCCATTTGTAGTTTGCTGCTGACTGTTAGCTTTAACTCTCTTCTTTACCACTTTTTGAACTTTTTGTGGCTGCTGGCGGCGATTTAAGGGTTGACGCCGCGAGAAAGCTGTTAGTTCGCCACTTGATTCTGACACCGTTACTCCTTGTGACCCACTTGACTATTTTCTTGCAGACTCTTGACCCCAAACTTAATCTTTAAGCAATATTAATACTCAAATTCCACTTTGCCACTAAGTAGCATTTTTGTGTTTAGTTTAAGCAATATTAATTATTTTGGGGAGATGATTGCGTATATACTAAACGAATAATTACAAGTTTTCACTATTCTTCTGGTTTTTCAGCGCCCATTCTACCTGCTGCAAAATTCCTCGCAGCATGGCTACCTCCCCAGTTTTCAAGTGAGCGCGATTATACAATTGGCGAAATTTTCCCATCCGACTAGCTGCCGTATGGGGATATACATAACCAATTTTCAGTAATATTGATTCTAATTGCTGGTAGTATCCTTCCATAACCTCCAAGGGTGCGAGTTCAGTTTGAGGTAAGGTTTGAGTGTCAAGTTGTTGGGCAGATTGTGACAATTCATAACAACAAATTGCTACAGCAGTAGCCAAATTTAGGGCGACATAATCCTGACTTGTGGGAATGCCAACAAACCTCTGTGCATAATTTAATTCTTCATTGCTTAATCCCCGGTCTTCCCTGCCAAAAATCAGTGCTGTGGGTTTTTCTGGTTCCTCCAGTAACCAGGGTAGTGCAGTGCGAGGATTTTCTAAGGGTGTTTCCCAACTGCGAACGCGACCAGTGGTAGCGATCGCCCGAACACATCCATGCAATGCTTCTGGTAAGGTCGCCACGAATACCGCAGATTCTAAAATTTCCTGAGCGTGAACAGCCATCATCAAAGCTTCCGTCGATAGTGGATCGCATTGGGGGTTCACTAATACTAAATTATATAGACCGAAATTTTTCATTACCCTGGCGATCGCGCCGATATTTATCGGCCCAGCTGGCTCTACCAACACAATTCTTAATCCAGCCAAGCCCATTTTTTGCCTCCTGCGATCGCACCAGATAATCCTTACAGGTTAATTTTCAGCGTTGTGGTTCTGCTGAAGAGTTTCCTTGAAATCATTTTAGCTGTGTAAGTGAATGCCTGCGTCAGGTCTAAACAGTTCAGCGCAATCTTTGCCTTTGGGCTAGTCGTTCGTCGCTGTTTATTTGTAGCAATTTAATCGTGGTACGTCCTTGAGGCGTTAATCCTACCAGATCCAGTTCTAAAAAGATGAAGTGTTCAGCCCATTTCTGAGTGCGTGGGTTGAAGAGAAAACTAAAAGCCCCTGTTTCTGGATCAAAAGATCCTAAGTCAGTACCTTTATGACGATTACATCGCTAGCAGGTGAAAGCTAAGTTATCAGCATTTGTTACACCACCGTGCTTTTGAGCAATAACATGATCAATTTCATGGGAAAAAAAAGCAACTCCTGCGGGTAACTGGCAATATTCACATCTGTAGTTTGCGCGTTCTTCTATCAGTCGGCGAAGAACAACAAGAATATAGGTTACACTCACGGTCAGCCGGTCAAATAAGATAAGTTACCTGCTTTAATCATCACAACTAAGTGTTCAATACGTTCATACTCATCTAATTCTTTCAACTCCGTGGGTGTGAGTTTACCTGCGTTACTGCGTGTTAACAAGGTACGCAACCGTTCTTGCATTTCGGGAGTAGGTTTAAATTCAGCAATTTGTTCTGGAGTGGGGTTGCTGGCCAAAAAATCTAAGATATATCGGTAAACTTGTGCTGGTACAGCTGGTTGTTGGAGGCTCAATGCAAGTAGTTCAGGTAAGCGATCGCCTACTTGTGCTAGTTGTTGAGATAATTCCTCTGATACTTCTAGGGTGATTCTTGGCATGGGGATTGCATTGGCAATTTACTTATTATTAAATGATATATCTCGAAATTTTTCATTCCCCTAGTGATCACGCCGATATTTATCGGCCCAGCTGGTTCTACCAACACAATTCTTAATCCAGCCAAGCCCATTTTTTGCCTCCTGCGAGTTTACTGTTTGCAAGGCTGTAATCAACAGCAGTAAAATGGCGATCGCTTTGTTGAGTAATCACTTCTAGCAACTGATGTACAACTGCAATCAATTGGCCGCCATTATTATAAAAATTCGATGCAAACATAACTCAATTAATTTGACAAAGCCAGGATTCATCTTCTATGCGTTTTGCAATCGGATGTTTTGTTATTGTTTCAGGGTCAGATGTATCAGTATGCCATCCTTGCCAAATATCTGTGGCGAGTTTAGAAAACTCACCCTGGATCTGAAACCAGCTAGGATTATCTTCTCTGTTCCATAATAAATAAAGTAAATCTAAAACTTTTTCAGAGGTGCGGTTACTTGTGGGATTTAATTTACCTTTATTTGATTCAGTTAACTGGTCTTCTTGCATAAATACCCTGGTTATTCCCTCTTTGGTGCTGAAGTTACCAAGCTTTTTTGAACATCTGGAAATATCAAAAAGTGCATCACAAATGCGCCTATTTAAACCTAAATATACAGAGCCTTTAAGGGATTTTAAAAAACATACTAAAGCATTAATAGGCTCATTTTGAATCAATAAAAGATACTCTCCACGCAGTAAATAAATTTCTGAAAGAACAGCTTCACGAAAATTCTGACTGTGGCCAGTTGTTAAATCAGCATTAGCAAGTTTATCAGCAAGTTTATATGCCTGTATTGATAATTGGCTATCTCCAAGTCTTACCCAGACTCGTCCTGCTAAAGCTAACCATCTAGTCACTCGCTGAGTTGAACCAATACGTAATGCGTAGTGAGCAGCTCTGAGAAAATCCTCTGCGGCTTTTTCAAGTATTTCTTTATCATCGCTAAGATAAAACTCTATTCGCGCAGCATTTCCGTAAATTTCAGACAGGGCTTTATAAATATCCAAACCAGGGTCTTTGTAGCACGACCCTTGTTTAGTTGCGCTTTCAATTTTACTCTTCCAGCTTTCTAATTCCAGCCACTTGCTCCTTTGCCTGGATTCAAATAAATCTGGTTTATGCCCGCAGGAAAGTTCATACAAATAGATTTCTGACTGTATTAAAGCTTGTATCGGAACAAGCTCTTTTTTTACATCTTCATCTTCCTCAATTACTTTTTTAATTTCTTCAATCAGTGATTTTAAGTTACTGATATTACCTTGAGTGTTAGATAGTCTAAGCTCCAGACGTTTGGCAACAAAATAACACCGATAAAAGTTGAGCCGATATGAAAAATAGATATTTTCTTTGGGAAGTTTCTTCAATTCATCCTTGGCTATATCAGCAATTTTATTGATTTCAGCTGGCTTACACTCATCATCAAGGAACTGAAAATTTTGAAAAGCTTTTCTGACTTTAGTTAATCGCTTTCTCAAATCAGCAAGAGCTTTGCAAGCTGAGACGTAGATTTCTATATCGAGTTGGTTTTTTATACTTTGATCTGCTAGCCATTGTTTAGTAGCATAGACTATTGCTTGCAGCATAGTAATCATTGAATCTCGGTCAACCCAAATTCCTTGATAATTTTGTTCATTTCCTAACATGACAGTTGTTTCAACTAAAGAATCAATACTGCTGTCTAAGGTTTTTGTTGAGATGTTGATATTACTGATATCTTCTGTCAAGCCAAGATGTAGGCTACAAGCACCTATAGCATTCTCTAGAATTGTGTTTCCAGAGGTATAAATCCACTCAATTAATTCCTGAGATTTTTCATTATAACTAAAGCTACAAGTTACAATCGCCATAATTACCGGATTAAGCAAATCAAAAAAATTGCTCTTTATTGGTATTTCTGAGTCTGAATCTGGAGCTTTCAGATCGTATTCTGCTTTATAAGCTCTCTGGACAAATATATCGTATAAGTCCTTGTAATCATCTTCTACATTGATAGACTTAGATAAAGTTTGAAATTCGGTTTTTTGAACTCTAATATGAAGGTTAGGTACATTTTTAGGCATCTGCTCCTTGATGGCGATGCTCATGAATAGTCTAATCGCCTCTTGCTGAGTGAAGTCTATCTTGCCTCCAGCTTTAAGTCTTCTCCAAGTTCGCTGTAGCTTGTCAATTACTTCAAGTCTCAGTTTTAAACCTAGTGTAGGATAAGTTTTGTCTTCTTCTGAGTCATTTTTGAGACTATCAATCAGAGATTTTAAGCAATCTTTCTCTTGAGAATTTTGATTTTCTCGAAAAAATTTTTTGCTAGCAATTGCTATTTTGTTACTGGCGATCGCTAAGAACTCTTGGGTTGTAGACACTAAATCTTCAAATTCAAGAAACTCAAGCAATGCAACTACTTGAGCAACTTGAAAAAATCTTTCTGGAGTTACCCGAATTATTTTGGTTTTTTCTGGCAAAAACCCTGCGGATTCTAGCAACTCGTCTACCCCAATCTTTCCCAGCAAATCACGCATTTTCTCAGGATTAGGCAGTTCGTCAACATTAGATTTAGTTTCTTGCTGGTTACTCTCAATCTCTGTTTTTAGCTTCTTTTTTGATACTCCACCTTCCTGAAGACTCTTGCATAGTTGGATCAAGTTTTTACGATCGACTGGCAATCGCTGCTTTTTACCTTTATTCAAGAAATTAATTACAACTGGACGGCTAACATCCATCCCTTTTGATAGCTCCACCTGTGTTGCTGCCATTGTATTTAAGTAGAAGTACAGCAGTTCTCGTAGTTCTTCTTGATCTTCAACATTTTCTTGGCTCATACTGTTGATTCTAGCCATAATGAATAGTTTAATGTAAATTCATTTTACACTGAAAATCAAATTGATTATTTTTTATCGTTTTTAATACAGAATTGACTTTACACAACTTTACTTTCCGTAAAAATCGCTTGATATAATCAAATTGTGTAGTTTATGATACTATGTTTAGGTTTTATTTAAATACTGTGTAGTATATATACAACATAATACTGTTTTTTGATTTGACAGACTCTCTTATAGTTATAACTACTATTAAATTGACAATCTATGCAATATGTCTGTTTCCCGATAGAGCAAATCCTTAACTCGTGCCAAGAACATATAACTAGGCTTGAGAGATCCGATACTCCTGGATTTATCAAGATCCAGTGTTGTCTTATTAAAGGTCAGCATACAGCCGAGTGCAAATATGGATATTTTCAAGATTTCCAATTTGCACCAAACGACTTAGCTAACTGGAAGACACCTCTTTTATCTAGACGGCAAGAAATCTTGGAAAATCCAGGTCAAGTTCTGAGAATGCTTAACAGTGCATTATTTGAAACTTTTCATCAACAGCAAGGTTACGCAAATATTATGATTTGGCGCCGTCAGCAGACTGGTCAATATGGATTTGAATTTTCTCCGTCTATACGTCACGGAATTAAGCTTTGATAATTTTAGAGGCAATGACAGCACAGCTGTACCTCGTAACTTTTTGCAACAAGTCGCGCCTGGTGTAAGGTAATTTTGAACAACTGAATAAATTTCTGCTAATAAGTCATCGCTTTGATGGGAATAACCACAACGGATGTTGTTGAAGCTCAAGCTTCAGACATCCGTTGTTGCGTTTATAACCACTAAAAGCACAAGTTTATTAATCGCTTGAACAGCAGAAAATTTTTATAAGCTGTGTCATAAAAAAATGTCAGATAAATCAATCACTTAAACTCTATCTTCGAGGTTCAGAGTTATGGCGAAAAATCAGGATACTCCTTTACTGAGAATCACTCTAATACTCATCAAGAGTTCTTTATTAGCAATATTTTGCTTGGCGATCGCCTACATTTTATCAATCGGTTTTGAAGCTTTGCATATTTTCGTCATGCTACTGCCATTTGTTGGAAAATGCTTTTATAAGCTGGGAATTATGCTTCTGTGCTTAATTCTAACAACAGTTGTTTTGGAATCTCTGCGTTAAATATCCTTTCAAGGATAATTTTGACTGCAAAACTGCTTTGTATTTTGACATTAGATTCACCCTTACCTTGTACTAGGATGACCAATGCAGCGATCGCTCTTTTCTGTGAGTGAGAACTAACACTTGTTAACACTGTCTTTGGTGCGATCGCTTGTCTCCTAAATCAAGTAGTAATCCTTTATTACTACACCAGACAAACTATTACCACTTCATTACCATAGTTGAGATATCACGATGAGTAACATATATGTTGTAGCGCCATCTCTTGTGACCCTAATTCTTGGCATAATTTATCGCAAACCTGTTTCCGAGCTAATTAGTCGTTTGGTAAGAGCTAAAATTTCAACCAATGGAGTAGAAGTAGAAACCCACAAACAACTTGGAAAGCTCACTCATCAAGGCAAAGAAATGACCTTTATCCTCAAACAAATTAGCAAGAATATAGAGGAAATAGCTAACCATGAGAAGCCTTTCACTGATTATATTGAAGCACTTCAAGATACAGAAAAGCGGATTCGAGAATGTTTTAATGACGATAAATTGAATTGCACAAACCATGTAGACATTAAAATCTTAGCTGTTTCTATGACGTTCTCATGGAATTTTGTTGCTGGAAAAGTTACTAAAATATTGAAGGATTATGTAAATGCACATATCAATATTGAAATCTTACTTGTTGATAGTGATTATTTAGAATCACTTCAGCTTGAAAGTTACGATATTAATTGGGCCGCAGAAAGTAGACAACGAGTGACGCAGATCAAGAATTTTATCAATGGATTACCAGATAACTGGCGTGACAGATTTTCTATTTCAGCTAGAGTGTACAGAAATATACCTCATTGGCATGGCTTTTTGGTAAATGGCGAACACCTATTTTTAGGAAGAACTGATTGGGATTTTTCCACAAATAAACCTAAACTTAGTGTCGGTCAAAACAAGTATCGATACTTTAACCGAACTGCTGTTGCAGGTTCAGAACGTATTGATTTGTTTTCAGATTGGCATAAGTACTATTTTGAATTTGCCTCTAAATCCATCCACGATATTAATTAGAACAATGGATGATTCTTGTGGGGTATGGGTATTTGTAGATGATGCCTTGAACTTGAGATTTTACTACAAAGCAAGACATTCGCCTGCCCACACTCTACATCGGGAGCGATCGCAATATCCTTTTCTCATTTCAGCTTTCTTGTTGAGAAAAGCTTGAATAATCTACCGTCATTGTGAATTGGTACTACAGCGTGAAAGTTAACCTAAAACCGAACCTGTAATGTTTTAAGCTGTATAGCGATCGCATTGCCTGGGGTGTTACCAATGTACAATCTGATGTGATTGATTTAGACATCGAGAAAATCAACCCAAATAATCTCAATCAGTATGAGGTAAATGGCAAATGGGTTGATATGCAACTCGTACAAGAGACGATTCAAATAGCCGGAAGTCAGCCGATTGGCTACCCAGCAAAACGGATTGTTAAAATGATTTCACAACAAACCGAAGCGATTTCCCTGAAGGATATGCAGCAGATACAGGGTGACGATCGCAATCTCAATGTACAAACACTAGTAAGTTAATGCGCGCTAAAAAAGCATAACTACTCGTGGTGGCTGTTGACTGTTAACTGTCAACGGTCAACGGTCAACGGTCAACAGTCTAATCGAGCAAAGCCGGAGACGTTTCCGTTGCTCCGGTCAATGTGCACGGTCAACGGTCAACAGTCTAATCGAGCAAAGCCGGAGACGTTTCTGTTGCTCCGGTCAATGTGCAAGTTAAATGTGGAGCGGCTTATCACCCTATTTGCGTTTATGCATCATCGCCTAGAGGTCATCAAGCCACCTTGCGGTTCGCAAGCTCGTGGATGTACTGTTGAAGCGATCGCGGCTCCCGTCCGAGAATAGCATGTAACACGAGCGCATTACCGCCAGGAAAACCATATTGATCGTAGTCAGCGTACATCTTTCTGAAGCTCTCGCGGGTGGAACCATCAGGTATGTGTGCAGCCTGTGCCCACTCGTCGAACGGGGGTTCACCAGCCTCAATAGTGCGCCCAAGCGCCTCGCTCATCATCGCCACGAGTTCCACACGGTTGACCATGCCGGGGGCGCATAGCTCGAACGTGCCATAGCCAAGTTTATCTTCCGTCAGTGCTAGCGCTGCCACTTGGGCCACATCACGGTAGTCTACGTAGGATACCTTGGCTTGTTTGGAGTAGGGCAGGGGGAAGCGACCCTGCTCAAGCACGGCGCTCCAGCTGTTGTCGAGGGTTTGCATGAACATGGTCGGCTGTAGCACGGTAAACTCCATGCCTGACTCGTACAACGCTTCTTCGACCGGACCTTTAGCTGCATGGTTACTCATCTTGGAGATCGACGGGTGAATCGCACCGGAGAAGACGAACTTCCGCACACCAGATGCTTTGGCAGCCTCGACCATCGCCACGCCCAACTCCGCCTCATCGGCTGCGAAGGCAGGGTTGATGTGAAAGATACCGTCTACGCCGGTGGTGGCAGCGTGGAGACTCTTGGGGTCACGCAGATCCCCGATCGCCGTCTCGTCCGCGCCCTGCCGTCGCGCCGCTTCAATTTTGTTCTCGTCCCGCACCAACGCGCGGATCGTGGCACCGCGCTGCTTCAGTTCGGGCACGACAAGGTTAGCGTATTTGCCGGTTGCTCCTACTACCAGTGCTTTCATGGTTTTCTCCTAAGTTGCTTTAGACGTATTTGTGAAATATGACTAATACTTAATATATTAATAATTAACATATAAAGTAAATCTTAGAGGAGTAAATTTACAAAACTGAAATCTTTAAAGAAGATTATGGATGACTTGATCCAATAGCTTCATAAGGGCTTCTTGTTCTACCTCTGAAATGCCAAAAGTTGCCTTGTTGATCGTCTCTACGCTTTCAGCTGGTAAGATTTTCATGAGTCGCTTGCCTTCGTCAGTGAGCCAGATTCGGACAATCCGGCGATCGTCAAGATCGCGCTCACGATAGACAAGGTTACGCTCTTCCATCCGATCTACGACTCCAGTGAGTGTTGCCCCTAATTGCTTGAGCTTATCAGCAATATCAGACGCACTAAGACCATCCTCTTCCCACAGACAGCACAAGACAACAAAGTGAAATGGAGTAAGTCCATAGGGTTCTAACCGCTCTAGGAAAATCCGATACATCAACTGGGATGCCAGTTTGAGTTTGTAACCTAAACTGTATGGTGCTAAGGCATATCGCCATTGTTGGAGAAAATCAGCGTTATTAGATGAATTAGGCATTTCAGAACAAGGCTGATTGCTGGGCTAAATAATTAACATATTAACTATTTTATGCCGTTTACCTCACCAACAACCTCAAAATAGCTATTAGACTTCTTGCATAAATCAAAAAAAGAACCCCTCCCCGCCTTTGACTTACGTCAAATTCTGCCCTCCCCGCATGCGGGGAGGGGTTGGGGGTGGGGTGATTAGGGGACTTTTGCAAGAGACTCCATGAGCGGCGCTCACAAGGAACAATGAAAATACCTCTTTCCCAATCCCCATTACCCCTTATCCCCAGAGCTATCCATTACCCGGATCTTTCTTAACATTTGCGAGAGTATTCACTCACGTTTTTTATAACCCTGATTCGTTCGTCGTTAATTCTCAATAAAAACCTACTTTTAGCAAGAATATTAAGAGGTAACTTGTCAAGTATGCCTCACACCGAGCGTGTTTAAGATGGCTACAAAACAAGCGTTTCAAGATTGTAAAGAAAGATGTGACTAATGGATAGATCCCCAGAGGGGGCCCCACCTTCCCCAGTCCCCAGTCCCTATTTTCAAGGCAGGTCTATTGAAAACTGGTTAGTAGATGTATTCTAAGTAAAAAACACTTCTGCAAGCGATAACAGACTAACAAAATATGTCTCACATTTTGGTCGAAAATCTCAGGAAGACTTTCTTTGTATCTGAACGTTCCTCTGGGCTTTTCGGTTCAATACGAGGGCTTGTGCAGCGAAAAACTAAAGAAGTTTATGCCCTTAAAGGAGTTTCGTTTTCCCTGGAGCGGGGAGAACTTGTAGGATACATTGGCCCAAATGGAGCTGGTAAATCGACTACGATTAAAATTTTAAGCGGTATTCTCGTACCTTCCAGTGGAAAATGCCTAATTGGCGGACGAACTCCTTGGAAAGATCGAATCAAGCACGTTAATCGTATTGGTGTAGTGTTTGGTCAAAGAACACAACTCTGGTGGGATTTGCCAGTGATTGAGTCTTTCGATTTGTTGCGGGATATTTATCGCGTTCCCCAAGCAGAGTATCGCCAGACACGCGAAGAAATGATTGATTTGCTTGGTCTTGGAAGCTTTCTCTCGACTCCGGTGAGACAGTTAAGCCTTGGTCAAAGGATGCGATGTGACTTTGCCGCCGCAATGCTTCACAGACCAGAAATTCTTTTTCTTGATGAACCTACCATCGGGCTTGATGCAGTTTCCAAGCTTGCAGTCAGAAAATTTATCAAAGCGCTGAATAAAACTCATCAAGTAACTACCATCCTGACTACTCATGATCTAGATGATATCGAAGCATTGTGCGATCGCATAATTATTATTGGTGGAGGTGAGATCCTTTGTGATGGAACTCTCGCAGCATTGCGTTCTCAAGTTTCCTCACGTCGTTACTTAAGAATCGACCTAGCAAGCGATGATTTCTTCTTTGAACAACAAGGAGTCAGTATTATCTCTAAAGAAGGTCGCACCGTAACTCTGGCCTTCGATCCCACAAAGCTTTCTGCTGCGTCTTTGATTAGCCAAGTTACCTCGCAACATGAAGTAGAGGATCTTTTTGTGGAAAATCCACCCATTGAAGAGATAATTGCTGAACTTTATGCAATTTCAGCAGGAATTGTCCCATGAAAGCATATTGGTCACTGTTTGTTGCTAGATTTACACTGCTGTTGCAATACCGTACTGCTGCTTTGGCTGGCGTTGGAACTCAGCTTTTCTGGGGGTTAGTGAAAGTAATGGTATTACAGGCATTCTTTACTCATACAACCTCTGCTCAACCTATCACTTTTCAACAAGCTGTAGGATATGTGTGGCTGGGACAAGCATTTTTGATGGCGATTGTTCCTTGGGGAGGTGATAGAGATATTCAACAACTCATCCGAACTGGTGCTGTAGGATACGATCTTCTTCGACCTACAGACCTTTATAATTTTTGGTTTACTCGCGCTTTGGCACTTCGTACAACGCCCCTAATACTTCGTGCCATTCCGCTTCTTGGTGTCACAATTTTTCTTTTTCCCCTTTTGGGGCTTGATGAATGGTCGCTTTCTGTTCCACCCTCCTTTGCTTCTTTTGTTGCCTTTTTTCTCTCTTTTATTGGTGCAATTTTATTTTCGTCTGCATTAACTATGCTTCTCACTGTATCAATGATGTGGACAATTTCGGGCGAGGGAATTAATAGTATTCTCCCTACTCTTGTTACTATCTTCTCTGGCATGATTATTCCGTTGCCACTTTTTCCGGAGTGGAGCAAGCCTTTTTTGAATGCACTTCCTTTTTCAGGACTAATCGACAAACCTTTTCGTATTTTTACTGGAAATCTTCAACCAAACGCTCTGTTTAATATATTGCTGCATCAAACTTTCTGGATAGTTGTCATTATTATCCTTGGGCGTGTTCTTGTGAAATATGGCATCAAAAAGCTTGTAATTCAGGGAGGATAAGTCAATAATTCGTAATTCGTAATACTCGCCGAAGGCGAGAAGCAAGCTACATGAAAAAGAGTCAGTCAGAAGTCAGAATTCAGGAGTCAGAATACCCCATGTCTGAAGTCAGGGGTTTCAAGCAAGGAATACTTTTCTTCTCCTCCACGACTGAAGTCGGGGGCTTTAGACCATGATTCATCCACTTTTTCGTTCAGAATTCAATTTCTTTTTCTGGTGACTGACGCCTTTATTCTTCTTCGGTAATTCGTAATTTTTTAAGCAGGAAGATAGGTTAGGTAATTTATTTTAGATAAAAATTACAACCCGAATATGAATGATTTTGTACTTTACCTTCGATATATTTCTGTATCTTTCAAGTCGCAAATGCAGTACAAAGTTTCTTTCTGGCTGCAAGTCATAGGGCAGCTTTTAGTAACTGCTGTTGAATTTTTTGGAGTCTGGGCACTTTTTACTCGTTTTAATAGTATTGGTTCATGGACTTTGAATGAAGTTGCTCTCTTTTATGGAATAGTTAATATTTCTTTCGCCTGTGCTGATGCCCTTGGAAAAGGTTTTGACTCATTTACAATAATAATTAAAAGTGGAGACTTCGATCGTTTACTTGTTCGTCCACGTACCACAGCACTTCAACTTTTAGGTAAAGAATTTACTTTGAAACGAATCGGAAGATTTTTTCAAGGAATTGTTGTTATGGGGTGGTCACTTTCATCTCTCCATATCCCTTTAACTTTTAAAACTTTATGGCTGTTGGGTACTTCGTTTATTGGTGGGATTGCACTTTTTGTTGGCATTGTCATTATACAAGCAACCCTGACATTCTGGACTATTGAATCTCTCGAAATTATGAATATCCTCACTTATGGAGGAGTCGAAACGGCTCAGTACCCTCTTACAATTTATAGCAAGTGGTTTCAGCGATTCTTTACTTTCTTGATACCGCTTGCTTGCGTCAGTTATTTTCCTTTGCTTGCAGTACTGGAAAAAGAAGATGCTTTTTTAGTGCCTTTGTGGTTTTGTTATGTATCGCCAATCGCAGGCATTATCTTTCTAATAGTTGCACTCCAGCTTTGGAAAATAGGAGAGCGATACTATTGTTCTACTGGGAGCTAAACAAAATTTTAGCTGTGTACTCAAGCATATTTTAAATGGACAGATCGCACTTTTCTAAAGATTCTGATTAAATACCTTGTAGGATTGCCTAATTTCACTAAACAATGCCACAAGAAGCTCAAATGAAAAACTCTAGGAAAGGTTTGTTACGTAAAAGACTCAAAATTACTCTGATTTTCCTGTTAGTGCTAGGGCTATTGTTAGTGGGATTTTCTACCTACACTGTGCGTCAATCCTTTGCTCAAGAAAGTGGCACAATTCAATTACCTGAACTGAAAGCCGAAGTAACTGTCCAGCGCGATAAATGGGGAGTTCCTCATATTTATGCTGCCAACTCTCACGATTTATTTATGGGGCAAGGTTATATCCACGCCCAAGACCGCTTTTGGCAAATGGACTTTTGGCGACATATTGGTTCTGGGCGACTCTCAGAAATGTTTGGTTCCTCTCAGGTTGACACTGATAAATATCTGCGGACAATGGGTTGGGCGAGGGTGGCGCAGCAAGAAATTCAGGAAATGAATGCAGAGATGAAGGCATCCCTGGAAGCTTACGCCGATGGTGTCAATGCCTATTTGGCAGAGCATCAAGGCAGCGCCCTGAGTCTAGAATACGCTGTGCTAAAATTCCTCAATCCTGGGTATAAGCCAGAACCTTGGCAAATACTGCATTCTCTGACTTGGGGTAAGGTAATGGCTTACGACTTGGGCAGAAATTTCGAGAGTGAAATTGAACGTGCTATTTTGCTCAAAACTCTTAACCCAAATCAAGTAGAGGAACTTTTTCCGCCTTACCCTAAAGACCTACCAGTGATTTTGCCTGAGTTCCAGCAAGCAGGGGGAGCAGGGGGAGCAGGGGAGGCAGGGGGAGAGAGAGACAATAATGTTGAAGCACTTCTGAATTCTCCAGATTTATTCCCTGCTTTAGAGTCAATTACTAAGCCGATGATGGCTTTAAAACAACTCATTGGGTCTACGGGAATAGGTATTGGCTCGAACAACTGGGTGATATCTGGTCAGCGGACGGCAACAGGTAAGCCAATCTTGGCGAATGACCCGCACTTAGGTGTGCAAATTCCCTCTATATGGTATGAGGTTGGTTTGCATTGCACACCCAAGAGTGCAGAATGTCCCTACAACGTTTCTGGTTTTTCTTTTGCGGGAATGATTGGGGTAATTATCGGTCATAGCGATCGCATTGCCTGGGGTGTCACCAATGTACAATCTGATGTGATGGATTTATACATCGACAAAATCAACCCAAATAATCTCAATCAGTATGAGGTTAATGGCAAATGGGTTGATATGCAACTCGTGCAAGAGACGATTCAAGTAGCCGGAAGTCAGCCGATTGTGCAAACGGTACGCTATACCCGACATGGGCCGATTCTCTCTGATGTTTCGCCTAATTTGAAGCAATTCAAGCCAAGTCAGCCGCTAGAATTACCGCAAAACTATGCCGTAGCCTTGCGCTGGACAGCTCTAGCACCTTCCAAACTAGGATATGCGATTCCCCAAATCAATCGCGCTCAAAACTGGCAGGAATTCCGTACTGCTGCCAGCAACTATGATGTCCCGGCTCAAAACTTGGTCTACGCTGATATTGATGGCAATATTGGCTACCAAATGCCCGGTAAATTCCCCATCCGAGCAAAGGGAGATGGACGTTATCCCGTTCCTGGTTGGACGGATGAATATGAGTGGCAAGGCTATATTGACTTTGAGAAATTGCCCAAAAGTTTTAATCCACCTCTAGGTTATATTGCTACTGCCAATAATTTAGTTAACCGTGAATATCCTTATCTAATTACCACAGACTGGGTTTATGGCTACCGAGCAAAGCGGATTGTTGAAATGATTTCACAACAAACTCAGGCGATTTCCCTGAAGGATGTGCAGCAGATACAAGGTGACGATCGCAATCTCAATGCACAAACACTATTGCCACTACTGCAATCTATCACTGTTGATACCCCTCAGTTGCAAGCAGCCCAAAAACTACTGCGAGATTGGAATTTGCAGTTAGCAATGACATCGCCTGCTGCTGCTTTATTTGAAGTATTCTGGAAACATTTGCTAGCAGATACCTTTCACGATCAGTTGCCTGAAAAGTACTTTCCTGATGGAGGCGATCGCTGGTATGCTGTGGTAGCAAATCTGGTCAACCAGCCCAATAGTTCTTGGTGGGACAACCGCAACACCCCAAAAGTTGAGAACCGCGACCAAATCCTGCGACAATCCCTTAAAGAAGCTGTGGATGAATTAGAACGAATTCAAAGCAAAGACCCGAAAAACTGGAATTGGGGCAAGCTGCATACCATTACTTTTCGGAATGCCACCTTGGGTAAATCTGGGGTTGCACCGATTGAAGCTTTATTTAATCGTGGTGCATTTGCGACATCTGGTAACGGCGAAACAGTAAATGCTAACCGCTGGATAGCAAATAAATCCTTTGAGGTGACTGATATTCCTTCACTGCGGATGATTGTAGATTTGGAAAATTTAGATAACTCAGTAGCAATTCACACTCCTGGGCAATCAGGCCATGCTTTCCATAACCATTACAACGATATGGTTGAACCCTGGCGCAAAATTGAATACCACCAGATGCTTTGGGAACAAAAGAATATTGCAAATAATACTGCTGCAATATTGAAGTTAGTTCCCAAATTGGCAGAGTAAGTAGAAGGAGTGGAAAAAATCAAACTATGTTAATAATTAGTCTCGGTGTTTTTTTGTGACTTTTTTGCCGATTCTGAATCAATCTTAGCGTAGGCGTACCCCTGCTCTTAAGCAAGCTATGCGCAGCGTCTCCAAGAGTTGCCCGTTGCAGGCATCGCAATACCTGTTCAGTTTCTTATGCTTCATATCTAGCAAGCTTTTTACCTTTTTCTAACCGTCGAACTCACGTTAATTTTGAGTTTGAGTCAGAATTGGTAAGGTAATGACAAATTCAGTTCCTTCACCAAGTGTAGAATTTACAACCAGTGAACCGTTATGTTTTTCTACCACAATAGACTGAGCGATCGCCAGTCCTAAACCCGTACCTTTACCAACTCCTTTTGTAGTAAAGAAATGGTCAAATATTTTTTCTTTGACTCCTTCACTGATTCCGTTGCCATTATCAGCAATTGATATTTTTACGTTCTCATCTACCACTAAGGTTGTAATTATAATCTGGTTGGGATTATCCTTAATTTCTCTAAAACTCCGCCCCGAATTTGCTTCTTCTAATGCGTCAATAGCATTCGCTAAAATATTCATAAATACCTGATTTAATTGCCCAGAGAAACACTCAAACTCAGGTAATTTACCATACTCAGTCATCACTTCAATGGCTGGACGTTGTTCATTTGCTTTCAGGCGATGTTTGAGAATTAAAATTGTGCTATCAATGCCTTTATGGATATTAAAAGGTACTTTATAATCTTTATCTGCACGGGAGAAAGTGCGGAGACTGGTGCTGACATTTTTCAGGCGATCGCAGGCCATGACCATTCCATCAATCATTTTGGGCAAGTCTTCTAAGCTATAATCCAAGTCAATTTCTTCGGCGTGGTCTTTAATGTCATTATCCGGTTTGATTAAACTTTCTTGATAGAGTTTCAAGTGTTCAATAATATCAGCAATTGTGGGTTTAGCTTGTTGGAGAGTAGCAGAAATAAAGCCCAAAGGATTATTCATTTCGTGAGCAACCCCAGCAACTAAATTACCCAATGCTGACATTTTTTCTGCCTGCACCAGTTGCGTTTGGGCTTGTTGCAAATCCAGCAGTGTGCGTTCGACCTGTTCTCGGGCTTCAGTAATGGCGGCAATTTGGGGCAGACTAGTCCAACAGGCGATCGCTACTCCCGCGAAGGCAACCGTCACTAACAAAATGCTAAACAACGCGACATTTTGCCCCACACCCACCTGATCTAAACCCGCCCTCGCCCACCAGCCAATAGTGACCGCACTGCACACTAAGCCAATTAAGATCATCACCTGAAATGCCAACCAATCTGTTTTGCTGGTATGGGGTTGCTGGTGATACCGTTGCATCCACCCATCGGCATGGAACAGCGAGACGTTCAAGCGCGGTAATTGAGTGCCTGCTATGCTCACCAGCCCAGGTAGGAGCAATCCAATGGCTAAGTCCTGCCAGCCCCATGCCAATCCGCCCACTACCAAAACAATCGCTTCAATACCAAAGAAACCCAGCGACCACCAGGGCCATCGGGCTGCTGGTCGCCGCCGACTCACCCACTCACCTAAGTGAATTGCCATCATTGAAGTCAGATAGCCCGTGCCCGTCACCATCACAACCCGTTCCACATCGCCCCACCCCAAGCAAATTAGACTCAGCCCCAGGATAAAAATTAAACTGGGTTCAAACACTCCCCGGCGAGACAACACGGCAAATACGGGCGGTAAGTAGCCATCTTTGGCTAACTGATACAAAATCCGGGGACAGTTAGAAACAGCAGTCGCAGAGCTAAGGAGACACCCTGATGTAATTAGAAAGGTGACAAGAGCGGGGGCGAATGCGCCCCAGAAGGGTTGGGCTGCTGCCACGAGATTGAGATAGGCGCTATTACCTAATCCGGGGGCTGTGGCTAACTGCATTAAAACCCATGATCCACCGAGATAGACGATCGGAATCAATCCAGCAGTCACCTGCAAACACCGTAGAGTAATGTTGGGTTGGAGGCTATCTGCCACAAATGAAGATGTCGTCTCGCAACCATAAACTGCATAGACGGCGATAAAGAACCATTTCATCCAATCGATCAGGGAAATGCTGCTTGCTCCCAGATCGGGCAGCACTCCAGGGCTAGTGGGGGCAAAACTCAACCAACCAATGCCTTGGAGACAAAAGGTAAGAAGAAACCCGATCGCCGGAAATACAAAGAAAGAGTGCAAAATGCCTAGCGTGCGAGTTCCACTGAAAGCAACGATAAAGGGCAGAACTGTAAACCCGATTCTGAGTAGAGTCTCTGGACAGGTAATGCCTAGTGGAGTCAGATTCGCCTTAATTAAATCGGTCAGAATAATCGCATCCATAGGCGGAACAGAGACCCAGCCGAGCAGGTAGCCAATCGCCCCATAGCGAGCCAAGTTTGGCAATCGCTGGAGCAAGCGGGTCGTATAGTTTGGCGTACCTCCAGCAACCTCTGGGAAATATGTCCCTAACCGCTTAACTTGCAGGTTGAGCAGTATGCCAATGATGGTTCCAGGCAACCATACGTAGAGCGCCTGCGGGCCTAGTGCGGCATGCATAGCAGGAGCCGTCCCTAACCATAAAAGCAAACCGCTAAATCCAAACCCCCAGGTTTCTTGTGAAGTGAGACTTCGGCGCAGTGGAGGCATTGAATTCGGTTGCTCACTCATAATTAGCACAGAAAAATAAGGAAAATGAAAATAAGGACGTAAACTCAGTCTTCCCTAAAATTCACCGATTGCTTCATCTGCAATCGCAATTTTTTCCTGCTACAAGCTGTTACGCATTTAAATTGCACATTCACTGGTGGTTGTCATTGGTCATTAATCATTTGTCATTGGTGTTTATAAAGCACAAAGGACAAATGACTAATGACAGTCTTTACAAAAAGTAGTGCAATATGTAAGCGTATTAGCTTAACGAAGTCGTGACTTGAACAGGACTTACACAACTGGCACAGGCGATCGCTAAATTTTAGTACATGCGTATTAGGATAACTGAAGCAACTGGTACAGGACGATCGCTATGTAGTAGTACTTTTAGTTTACTGATGATTGACGAATAGGGATTTGCAGCACAAACTCAGTGCCTTGATTGGGGATGGAAACACACTTTAATTTGCCACGGTGTTTTTCTGTAATAATTTGATAACTAATCGACATACCCATTCCCGTCCCTTTACCAACAGATTTAGTGGTAAAAAATGGGTTAAATATTTTTTGTTGAACTTGGGAATTCATACCTATACCATTGTCAGCGATCGCAATTTCGATCCAGTTGGTATCAATAACTGAAGTCCGAATTTTTATTTGCTGCGAATTTGCTTCTATTTTCTCAAAATTCTGTTGCAGATTTTTCTCTTCGATTGCATCAATCGCATTTGTCAAAATATTCATAAATACTTGATTTAATTGTCCGGCATAACATTCAATTACAGGTAATTCACCATAATCTTGAATAATCTCAATTGCCGGACGCTCTGGTTTTTCTTGGAGCCGATGTTGTAAAATCATAATTGTACTATCAATACCTGCGTGGATATCAACTTCTTTAAATTCAGCTTCGTCTATACGTGAAAAGGTTCGCAGAGATAACACAATTTGACCGATACGTTCAGTCCCCACTTGCATCGATTGGAGCGTTTTGGGTAAGTCTGATTGAATAAACTCTAAATCAATTTCATTTAATAATTCTGGAATTTTCACTTGGTTGATATGGGACTGCTGATAGAGATTGACCAAGTTTAATAAATCTTGCATGTATTCTTTCACATGGCTAATATTCGCGTGAATAAAATTAACAGGGTTATTAATTTCGTGGGCGATTCCAGCAACCAATTGTCCCAAGCTCGACATTTTTTCTGATTGAATTACTTGGGATTGAGTCAGTTGCAATTCCTGCAAGGTTGATTCTAGTTGAGTTGCTTTTTGTGTGAGTTCTTGGGTGCGTTCGGAAACTTTTTGCTCTAAACTATGGGAATATTCCTCTAATTGGCAATACAACTGGGCATTTTTTAAGGAAATAGCTGCTTGGGCGGTAAGTAGTTGAATGACTTGCAGGCGATCGCTCGTAAATGCTCCTGTGGTAAGATTATTTTCTAAGTAGAGGATGCCAATTAGTTTTCCTTGTTGGCTAATTGGGGTACATAACACAGATTTAGGCTGGTGGGTGGTAACATAGCGATCGCCTGCAAATTGTGCTAAATCGCTCAAGTTTTCAAACACAGCTTTCTGTTGCGTCCGCGCTACCGCATAAATCAAACTTTGGGGAATCTCTTGACATTGATCTAAGGGAATTTCTAACTTTTGTGTTTGCTTGGAATCGGCTTGAGCAACTACTAACCATTGTTCGTCTTGGCGCAGAATTAAACGACCGATTTGCGCTCCTGCCAAAGCGATCGCAATCTGCATTAAAGTAGCCAAGAGTTTTTCTAACTCAATTTCTTGGGAGATGGCTTGTGCTGCTTTGATTACCGCCGGAAAATCTAGCCATAAATCCTGGTTGTTATTGACGTTAGTGAAACTTCTCATCGAGGTTGGGGCGATGCTTCCCTGATTGGTAATCGGCAAGCTAGGAGTTTGGAGAATCGCCGCTAGTAGTTGGGGATAGTTTTGTTCTAAATGGGTGAGTTTGGCTAATGCTCCCCATTTGGCATAGCAGTAGTAAGCTTCTTGCATATAGCCTGCGGCGACTTTCTCTTTACCCCAATCTAGGTAAAATTTCGCTGCTAGTTCATTGGCTAATGCTGCTTCTTGGATATAGCCGTTTTCTTTAGCAAGACAAATAGCGCGATCGTAAAGTTCAATTGCTTCTAATTTTTGGTTCAAAGCATGACATCGCTCGGCGCTAATCAAATCATATTTATGCAGATAGTTTATAGGTGCATAGGATGCCCATTGCTGTATCTTAACTAGGTTGTTGTCAACACGCTCAAGCAGTGCTGACTGCTGTAATGATGTTGCATGAGGATACAAAGCTAATCTGGCTAAGGCATCATAAAAATACAATAAGGGGATAATATACAGCCCTGGTACGCCGTCTAAATATTCTTCACAGATACTAACCGCAGCCAAACTCTGCTCGTATTCTGCAAACAAATAGCAAAGCATCACTTTGTTGATATGCAGGTGATAAACCGCAGGGCGATCGTTTGCTTGCTGATGCTGAGGTAGCATAATTGTTTCATCATAGATATACCCTTGCAGTTGAAATGGAATATCAGATTGACCCAGGAGATTTAAAACACTTTGGTGGTAAGAAACAAAATGATTATACTGGGTCATTTGCTTAAAATGGAGAATTGCGTTACCGTAGGTTTCCATTTCTGCCAGAACTTCTGTGAGTTCACAACCTGTCATATAAAGATAAAGTGTATATGGGAAAGCACACCAGACTGCCCACTCAATATCACCCATTTCCAGACCAGCAGTATACCCTTCTAAAAGAGGCTGTAAGGTATTTTTGAGAGGTTCTTTGTGATGTTTAATAAAAACATTAAAAACAGAAAATATTTTGGCTTTGAGTGACTTGTCATTCAGTCGATCTAACAAAGCGATCGCTAATTGTCCAAATTCGTATCCTTCCTCTATTTTTCCAAGAAAAGCAGAAAGAATTAAACCATAGCTTGCATAAGCACATGCCGAGAACTTAGCATTACCGTAGAGAACAGATAAGTTAACTTGTTTAAATACTATTAAGGGAAACATTGCCGGACAGCCATTATAGGCAAGTCCAAACATACCTGATAAAATTCGTAATGCTGCCAGGTGATTGTTATCCGTCATCAATGGCAAGTCAATTAATTCAGAGGGCTGACGGTTGGCGAGGATTGTTTGTGTTTCTTGTAAGCCTTGCATAAAATCATTTGGGGTGGGATTTTCTGGTATATCCACACCCAGTTTTTGCAAAATTTCTAAAGCCACAGAAATACCTTCTAAAAGCTGATTTTTAGCTATATAGGCTTGAATTTTTACTTCATAAATTTTTACCTGTTCTAAGCAAGTATGGGTGTGTTGCAAAACTAATTCTGCCCATGTTTCCATCTGCTCAAATTCTCCACCCATATAGTAAGCTTCTGCTAATGCTTCAGAGAGTGCTAATGTTAGATTATACTGGCTCTGCCAGCAGCGATGCCTACGGCGGCAAGCTACGTCATCAAGTAACTCAATACCAAGAGTCAAATATTCAATTGCCGCTTTGTAGGCAGTAGCTTCTTTAGAACGAGAGCCTGCTATGAAATTTAAATAAGCTAATTCATCTCGCTCTGTTTGATTATTTAGTAGTGTGTATCCCCGATTTAATTGACCAACAATCTCGAAAATTTTCGATTCCCGTTCTATTTCAGGTATATTCTTCAGCAAAAGTTGACCAATCTGTAAATGTGTTTTCTGTTTCTTTGCTTGGGGAATTAAAGAATAAGCAGCTTGTTGCACACGATCATGCAAAAATTTATATTTAATTATTTCTGAAGTTGGTGTAGTTATCTGTTGATCTGTTGCACCAACAAAAAACTTATAAATTTCAGTTTGAGGAATTATTAAACCCGACTGTAAAGCATTCCACAAACAGGCTGCTGTTTCTGTGGGTGTTTGTTCAAAAGCGATCGCCAATGTATTTAAATCAAACTGGCTGCCAATACAAGCCGCCAACTTGAGAATATTTTGAGTGGTTTCTGGTAATTTTTGCAACTGAGCAGCCATAAATTCCACTACATCATTTGTCAGTGCTGCTTCCCGCACCCGAACAATATCACATTGCCAATGTCTAGCTTGGGTATCAAAAGTAATTAGTTGGTCTTCATGCAGTGCCTTGAGAAACTGGGTAGTAAAAAAGGGATTACCTTGGGTTTTTTGATACACCAATTGAGTTAAGGGTTGCGCCAAGGCGATCGCACAGTTGAGGCTATCGGCTACCAACTGATTGAGACTGTTTTGGCTTAAGGGTTTCAAGGTGATAGTATTTACCTTTGTCCTGGTTTTGGCGATCGCATCTAAAGTCAGCATCAATGGATGTGCTGCAAACACCTCATTATCTCGGTATGCACCAATCATCAAAAGATAGCCTGTTCCTGACTCTGCCATCAGCAGTTGGATTAGATTCAATGAAGCAGAATCCGCCCATTGCAAATCATCCAAAAACATCACCAAGGGATGTTCCGGCTGGGTAAAAACTTGAATAAACTTTTGAAATAGTAAATTAAACCGATTTTGGGCGGCGATACCTGATAGTTCTGGCGCAGATGGTTGGACTCCAATGATACGTTCTAATTCAGGAATCACATCAATGATGACTTGTCCATTCTCCCCTACAGCCTGTAAAATTTGATTTTTCCAACTTGACAATTGAGCATCATTTTCACTCAACAATTGCCCGATTAAATCGCGGAAAGTTTGCACAAATGCCGAAAAAGGAATGTTGCGATTAAACTGGTCAAATTTCCCTTTGATAAAATAGCCCCGTCGCTGGACGATTGGCTTGTGAACTTTGTTGACGATCGCAGTTTTGCCAATCCCAGAAAAACCAGCAACAAGCATCACTTCGCTGTAACCTTGAGAAACTTGCTCAAATGCAGTTAATAATTGCTCAACCTCAATTTCTCGACCATAAAGTTTTTCGGGAATTAGGAAGCGATCGCAAATATCTCTCTGACCAATTTCAAAATAGGTAATTTCACCAGTTTCTTTGAGTTGAGACAAACAAGTTTCTAAATCGTGCTTTAATCCCAAAGCACTCTGATATCTGTCTTCGGCATTTTTCGCCATTAACTTACTGATTATCTTGCCTAAGACTGTTGGTATTTCTTCCCTCCTGCCTTCTAGGTTTGGCGGTTGTTTGGCAATATGACAATGCACCAACTCCATCGGCTCATCAGAGATAAATGGTAACTCTCCCGTCAGTAATTCATAAAAAGTCACACCCAAACAATAGAAATCACTACGGTAGTCTATCCCTCGGTTCATCCTTCCAGTTTGTTCGGGGGAAATATAAGCGAGGGTTCCTTCTAATACATTGGGACTTTTTATTTCTTGGTTTTCTTTATTGAGTAATGAAGCGATACTAAAGTCGATTAGTTTAACTTGCTTGGTATCAGGATTAATTAGAATATTGGCAGGTTTGATATCTTTATGAATAATGTGATGACGGTAGAGAATATCTAAGGTATCGCCCAGAGCGATCGCAATTTGTAAAAATTCATCCAGAGACACAACATTACTATTGTTGGCGAAATAATCCTTAAGGGAAATACCCCCAAAGTCTTCCATCACTAACATATAGACATTTTTGAACGGTTCTAGGCTGTAGGTTTGGATGATTAGAGGATAGTTGAGATTTTTGGCGATGGTGTATTGATTGCGAAATTGTACTAGTTCGCTAAAGCTGGGATAAGGATTTTTCAGCAGTTTGATGACTACAGATAATGAGTCAGTCTCTCGAAAAGCCCGATAAACCAGAGTTCTCGAACCATTATAAAGTTCTTCGCTAAGGCTATATCCAGGAATACTAATCATATTACAAAATCTTAAGCGCTAGATTTAGTATTCCCATACACGCTTACATATTTTATGGGGTCAAATGAGCATTGCTAGTATCGCAAGGCAGAAGTCAAGAGTCAAAAGTCAAGATGAATAAAGGGGTCTAAATCCAAGGGCGAGATTGCTTCTGAATTCTGACTCCTTCTTTAAAATCCGGTTTTTTGCGTGTAATTACATACACATTAGCGGAAAAATGAAGTATAAAGTAACAGGGTACAAAGAAAGTTAAAAACAAAAATAAAGATTCTTTTTAGAAAAAGTATTTTCGCTGATTATCCATTTCTACTGCCCAACTTTCACGAAACATAGTTGGAGATCATAGAACCCATGCAACGCGTATTTAAGCAAAGTTTTATACTTTCAGTCACTACTGCGATCGCCTTATTATTTGCAGGTTGTGGAGAAAGTAAAGTTGCTCAATGTAACAAAGTCATAAAGGTTGCCAATCAGGCATTTACTCTAGGTCAAGAATTCGCTAAAAATCCGAATCCGGCAAAAGGTTCCAAAGCTTTAACTGAACTTTCTGGTAAGATAGACTCACTTGCCAAAGAGATGAAAGCACTGGAAATTAAGGACGAAAAATTGCAAGGTTTCCAAGGACGTTTTATCACACTCTATCAGAATATCAGCAAGGAGTTGAATAATGCAGCAACAGCCATAGATAAAAAAAATCTACCCGCAGCAAAGGGCTTTTTGGTATCTCTGCAAAAAAGTAGTAACGAAGAAAGTTTAATAGTCAATGAAATTAATAGCTACTGTTCTGGCAAATAATCAATTCTCCTCTGCCTGGAATCTCGATCGCAAAAATAGTGGTTAAATAGTTGGTCGATAACCACCAAAAACAGCAAAGCTAAAATTTTTGTACCAGCAATCCACATTTTTGAACCCAGCCGCTTCTAACCAGCTAAGTTGAATATCAAGGGTTGCCATGCGATCGTATTCCATGCGTTTTTGTGCAGCTTTGAGATCCTGCTCTGAAATATTCTTCGCGCGGACAGAATCTAGCCAGTGTTGACGGTAAAGTTGTTCTAAATCAGGTGTTTTGCCGAGAACTTGATCGGCATTAACAAATATCCCTCCAGGATTGAGAACATCATAAATCCGTTGATAAAGAAGTTCTTTATCAACATCTGACAGATGATGAATCGATAAGGCAGAGATTATCAGGTTATATGAACTACCTAAATCAGTCTCAATGTAGTCACCAATTAAGATTTTGGGAGATTTACCCATTTTGCTAAATCTCAACTTAGCTTTTTCTAACATCTCAGGGGCTAAGTCCAGCAAAGTGAACTCTGCATTAGGGAAGACGGACTGAACCATACCTGAGTAAAGTCCAGTACCAGCACCCAAATCTAGAACCTTCAGCGGCGCAGTCCAATCGCCTGGGATGATTTCAACGGCTGTTTTGTAAAAGTCATCAAAACAGGGAATTAAAACACGACGTAAGTTATTGTAATCTCCTGCGGCAATATTAAAAACTTCTTGAATATTCATTTTTTTATTTTGAATTTTGAATTTTGAATTTTGAATTGTTAATCTGGCTACAGATAAATAAAAGCTTTTTCATTAATTAATATGAAACAATAGTATTTTATAAGCTTTTGAATCCAGGATTTTTACCTATATTAGTGTTAAAAAAATATAATTTTATTGCTGTATATGTAATCCATGAACTATACCACCTTCAGAATCAAATCTAGACTGAATGATAGAGAAAAACCTGGTATCTCCTTTTTCAAAATGTCTAAAAATTGCGTAAGCGAGTATATCAGCAAGTTGAATTAGTCTCGAAGCTTTTGAGTCCAAAAATAAAGGCACTTCCGAAAAGTTTCTGATAACACCCCAACTGTATCCAATAGTTCTAAAGTCAGTTGCTAAAGATTGAATTGTTGTCTCGTAAGTGGATTTATCGAAAATTATGATGCCTCTTTGTGTATTATCATTTTTGTGCAGCCTGATCAAATACCTATCAAACCTACTAGCCAGTTGTTCAAATGCAACTTCAACAGGGTCATTTGGTGATACTACAGTCTTCTTGATCACGCTTGCGAATAGTCGGTTACTTGGGTGTGACTTTAGGAAAACCTGTAAAATATCTTCAATAGCTTTCTCTCTATCACTCTTAGAATAGCTCCTCCACTTCCCTCTACCACTCAGCATTGGACTACCGTGCAATTCAACTGATACCGGATCAGCGGGATCAAATCTAGCAGCAATTTGGTCAAGCTGATCAGAAATCCAGTATCCTTGACGCTCGAATACACAAAATCCAGCCAGTACAAAATATTGTTGGTTTGAGTCGTGCGTTGTGCCAGACTCATCTGCATACAGCAAATACATGGCTGTTCTATATTTTTAGACAATAAAAATCAGTCAAGGGAAAACCTAGCTTCCGCGATCTGAAAAGGTCAGACCTCTTGACTGCTATTCATATTATATCAGCTACTTTATAGGCTAGCTTGTCTCTGCCTGCCTAATGATAAAAGTAGACTAAATTAGTTTACTCAGTTCGACCAATCGATATACCAATTCCTTGCATCTGGTAGAAACTTTCAGTTTTGATCTTGAGTTTGTTTATAAGCTCGATAACGTCAATTACTTTGCTGTGAGGACGTTCAAGGTAAATATTGCCGTTCCTGTCGATGAATCCATTCTATAATTTGACCCTTTTCGTGTGTCACTACTAGAAATAAAGCCTCGTTGTGCCAGAACTCGATCAATTCGATTCGTGACAGTGAGGGTAACTATTACTTGCCCCATTTGCTTACCCTGAAGATTTGGTAGTATTAACTTACCCATTTCAGCAAACTCCTGAAAATACACTATTTTTTAGCAATGCACAAATATGCAAAAATGCTAAGAAAACTTTCGCTCTGCGCTCTCAAAGAGACTACTCAACTAATTCTCCTGTCTGCTGTAAGACTTGTTTATAGAGTGTGGCATTGACCCAATATTGGGCAATAGCAATCATGGCATCAAGTAGTGGTTGTACTTGAGGAATAATTTTTCTATTTTTTGCTAACAAGAGAATGCCGAGAGTACCAATTACCTGTAATCCCAAATTTTTAGCTACTTGGCGAGCCTCCCGTTCATCTAACAAAATGTTTAGCTCACCAGTTTCGAGAGCTAAGGCAATGGCTTCTCGCTCCCCATTATCTAACTCTGGGGGGATGTTGAGTGCTATGTTTGAAACAGAACGAACTTGTAGCCATCCAGAAGCAATTGCTTCCAATATAAATTCTGAACCTGGGAAGCTTGAACCCGTCGTTTCATTATATACAGCTTGGGGTATAACAATTGTCCCAAACACTGCCTGTAAAATATCAAGACGATTGATAGCAGCGAAGTTAATCAAAGGCGTAGCATTGCAAATAACTGTCACAACTACCAAGAACTTGTTTTAATTGACTCAATATCATCTGCTAAATCCATTTCAGTATAATGGCGTGGAGTTTTTTGTTGCGCTAAAAGTTGCTGAAATTCCCATACAGATAGATTAGCCAAGCGGCGTGCTTGACCAAAAGTAAAAATATTTTGGTCGTATAACTGCAAGGCAATTTCCTGACGAATAGCCTGCTCACCTTGACTTATGGAATCTGGAGATAATTGCAGGTTAATTGAACTCACAAATTGACTCATAGCAAAAAACAACGTTTTACTTTCAGCATAAAACAAAGACGCTAAGATTTCTTAGCGCCTCTGCGTCTCTGCATGAGATATTCTCTACCTACACCATCTCCGATTCTGCCTGCACCATTTGCTGCGGCTGCGGCTGGAACATAAACAACGAGTACACCACATCTCGGCGAATGTTAACCATCATATCCAAGAACAATTCATACCCCTCGCTCTTATACTCAATCAGCGGGTCTTTTTGGCCATAACCACGTAATCCTACCGATTCGCGCAAGGCATCCATTTGTTGCAGGTGTTCCCGCCACAGTGTATCAATGCGTTGCAAGATAAAGAAACGTTCCGCTTGGCGCATCAGTCCAGGTTGAACTTGGTCAATCTGCGCTTCTTTGAGGTCGTAAGCAATTCGCACCTGTTCGTGGAGGAAGGCTTTAATCTCGCTGACGGTGATATCTTCTAATTGACTCGCTTGTAAATCCGCTAGCAGATAGACGAATTCTTTGACTTTCTCAACCAACTTTTCTAACTCCCACTCTTCCGAGGGCAAGTCTATATTGATGTAGAAGTCAACGATGTCATCCATCGTTTTTTCAGCGTATTTAATCACCTGTTCTTTCAAATCTTGACCTTCTAGGACTCGGCGGCGTTCGGCGTAAATAGCACGACGTTGATTATTCATCACCTCGTCATACTCAAATACCTGTTTGCGAATGTCGTAGTAATAGGTTTCAACTTTTTTCTGTGCGCCTTCCAAACTGCGGGTAAGCATCCCCGATTCGATGGGCATATCTTCTTCTACGTTGAAGGCTTGCATTAACCCAGCAACGCGATCGCCTCCAAAAATCCGCAGTAGGTTATCCTCTAAACTGAGGAAGAATCTCGTGGTTCCAGGGTCGCCTTGTCTTCCTGCACGTCCGCGCAACTGGTTATCAATCCGCCGCGATTCGTGGCGTTCTGTACCAATTACGTGCAAACCGCCAATTCCTACTACCTCATTGTGTTCGCGAGTAGTAAATTGTTCATATTCCTCCTTAACACGGTTGTATGCTTCTCGCAACTTTTGAATCACGGGGTCGTCAATGGGAGCTTTTTCTGCGGCCACAGCTACCTTGTCTTCAGCTTCCAATTCCGATAAACTGCGATCGCCATACTCACGTACTGCAATTTCTACTGCATCTTTGAGTAGTTTTTCGGTTTCTTTTGTCAACTGGGTCGGGAAAATTTCTGGCGAAGCCCGCCAAGTTTTGACTTTTTTGCCAGGGACAAAACCTTGACCACCGCCGTGTCCTGTAGGCAATCCGGCTGCTCTTTGCACGCCAAAGGCATCTTCTGACTCTGGCATGACGATCCGGGGCATGAAGTATTCCCGCAGCTTCAGACGCGCCATATATTCGGAGTTCCCACCGAGGATGATGTCTGTACCTCTACCAGCCATATTGGTAGCAATGGTAACAGCACCTTTGCGTCCGGCTTGGGCGACGATTTCCGCCTCACGTTCGACGTTTTCTGGTCGGGCGTTGAGTAATTCGTGGGGAATCTCCAGCTGCTTCAGTAGCCGACTAAGAAGTTCGGATTTTTCTACACTAGTGGTTCCCACTAATACAGGTCTGCCGAGTTCGTGCATTTCGGCACATTCTCTAGCGATCGCTCCCCACTTGCCTGCTTCTGTCTTGAACACCATATCAGACAAATCTTCGCGTCTGCGATCGCGGTTGGTAGGAATTACCGCAACTTCCAATTTGTAAATTTTTTCAAATTCCGGTTCTTCCGTTTTTGCTGTTCCGGTCATTCCGCCCAGTTTTGGATATAGCAAAAACAGATTTTGATAAGTAATTGTCGCTAGAGTTTGAGTTTCTGGCTGAATTTCTACGTGTTCTTTGGCTTCAATCGCCTGGTGTAGTCCATCACTCCAACGCCGTCCGGGTAGTACCCGTCCAGTAAATTCATCCACAATTACCACTTCCCCATTGCGGACGATGTAATTTACATCCTTGAGGAAAAGTTCTTTGGCTTTAATTGCATTGAAAATGAAGTGGGCCCAAGGATCTTCTGGGTCAAATAAATCTGTGACTCCCAAAAGATTTTCTGATTCCGCAAACCCTTCATCTGTCAATAGCACGTTACGAGCTTTTTCATCCACATCGTAATGCTCGTCTTTTTTGAGTGTGAATGCTATTTCAGCAGCTTGCAGATATTTTTCTGTCGGTCTTTCCACCTGCCCAGAAATAATTAGCGGTGTCCGCGCTTCATCAATTAAAATCGAGTCTACCTCGTCAATCACGCAATAATTGAACGGGCGTTGCACCACATCTGCCATTGATGTCGCCATGTTATCCCGCAAGTAGTCAAATCCTACTTCGCTGTTGGTGACATAAGTAATATCACAGTCGTAATTTTTCTGACGTTCGCTAGGAGTCATGCTTGACTGAATTAGCCCCACACTCAACCCCAAGAACCGATGCACCTGTCCCATCCATTCTGCATCCCGACGAGCCAGGTAATCATTGACGGTAACAACGTGTACACCTTTACCAGTCAGAGCATTTAAGTAACTCGGCAAGGTAGCGACTAGTGTTTTACCTTCGCCAGTTTTCATTTCGGCAATTTGCCCCACGTGCAAAATGATACCGCCAAGGAGTTGGACATCAAAGTGCCGCAAGCCTAAGACTCGCCGTCCTGCTTCCCGAACAACGGCGTAAGCTTCTGGCAATATATCATCTAGGGTTTCGCCTTTAGCGAGCCGTTGTTTAAATTCAACGGTTTTACCTTTTAACTCCTCATCGGAAAGAGCGTTAATTTCTTCCTCTAAAAGGTTAATTTCAGTAACAGAAGGTTGGTATTTTTTAAGCTTACGAGCGTTGGGGTCGCCCAACAAAAGTTTTAACATGGCAGGTTATAGAACTGAATCAAGGGGGATGAGAATTAAAGGGTCGGCATTGATTATAAACATTTAACCCAGCCCAAACGTCTTGGTCGTGGATGGGTGTGAAATGAGAATTACCTCAAAAGCGGGATAAAAACTAGCCAATCATTTAATAAACTGATTGGTTTTAACTCTTATCTTATATTTACTCTTTCTTCATAGTATCATTTTGCCCCCAGATAGGGTCAGAGAGGGAGCTTTCAAGGGCAGGTTTTTAGAAAAGGGTAGATGATGGGATAAAACATGGTGACACAAAGCAGGTCACTCCTTCAGTACTCAGGTTTAAATAGCTGGATCGCGATCGCTAGCCAAAAGCTACCATATTTAAGTTAGCCACAGGCAAAGGTATAGCAAAGTGCTGAGTGCTGTTAGCGGTAGCGGGGCGTTTAGCCCGTGCTGAGTAGAAACTCAGTATTATCAAAGGTTTTTTCAGCAACCAACATAGTCTTAACCTATGCTTCGACTGCTGTACTGGCAATGTGGAGTTTTGGAAAATCACCAACACCTGAACCACAACTGGTAAGGGACTTCCAACTAAAAAAATATCCTATCGCTGTGGGGGCAGGGAGCAGGGAGCAGGGGGAGAAAAAAATATTATCTGAGTAAATTGGATAATTTATTTTCTGGAAGTCCCTAATTTTTAAACGCACAGAGTCAATAAATTCTGGCTGAGAGTGATGATTACTGATGAATTTTACAGCAAACATACTGTGTAAAAAAAACACATTAGTTTATTTTATTCTGTGATTTATTATTTGATTAGAAACAAAAATGTCATAGATAGATTATTGTAAAAATATACATGGCATTTTAGAGAGGTTGTATGCAACCTCTCTACAATATTTTTTTGAATGGCAATCATTAGACCTCTTGCACGAATGCAAAACTACCTTCAACCCCAACCCTTTCGCCCAATATTGGGAGAAGGAGAGGCAATTTCAAAGTCCCTCTTTTATCCTTGTGGAGATGGATTTAGGGTAAAAGCTCATTGATTTATGCAAGAGGTCTATTGAATTAAAAATATTAAGCAATTGATATCTTTTTAGAAAATAATTCATCGACAACTTATTTACCAGGATAGATGTTAAGCCTTTTTCTTATTGGTAAAATATACATTTAGTTATATAAAATAAAAGAATAATAGTCAATATAAATAGCTGACTTTTTTTACCAATAAAAAGAAAGTGATTAATTCTTCCTAGTAATTTACAAAGCATTAAACCAATTCGCAATTCGCAATTCGCTTTTGTAACTGGGATTTAACCCCGACACAAAACCCGCTGTCTATAGAGACAGGGGACTTAAACCCCCAAATTTTATTAAATTTATTTTATTCAACTCATAATTTATTAAAGTACAACTAGAAACGTGTAATTTATAATATACCGAATTTAAATCTGCTAAAAGGATGTTTTAAAAGGGTCTTTTTCTCATAGTTAGTACAGCAAAGCATCTCAGTACATGGCGTAACCTTGATTTTGCGATACGCTTAACCCAGTGCAGAACTGCAAAATTATACCTTTAGGGACTTTTAAAACATCCAGTTCTCAAAATCAAGTATAAACTCTGCCCCCTGCTTTTTCCTGCATACTATGACATCTAAGCGGCCTTCTAAGAAATCTCAATCTGATTCCACTGCTGCTAATGCGTCTGAGACGGAGCAGCAGAACAATGATAATAAATTATTTCCCATTGTGGCGATGGGAGCCTCAGCAGGCGGATTGGAAGCATTCACAGAATTACTGCGTAATTTACCAACTGATACTGGTATGGGATTTGTGCTAATTCAGCACTTAAGTCCTAATCAAAAAAGCTTATTGAGCGAAATTCTTGGCAGGACAACCCAAATGCCTGTAAAAGAAGTAGAACAGGGGATGACTGTAGAACCGAACAATGTATATGTAATTCCGCCCAATAAAACGATGACTATTTCTCAAGGGGTGCTACAACTAATACCACGGGAAAGAGTACGAGGGCTATCAAAGACAGTCGATGCTTTCTTTATTTCGTTAGCAGAGGAGCGGGGAAGTAAAGCGATTGGAGTTGTGCTATCAGGAGGCGATGCTGATGGCGCGCAGGGATTGGAAGAAATTAAGGCAGTTGGCGGTATTACCTTTGCTCAGTGTGAAGACAGCGCCAAAGTTTCTAGTATGCCTAACACCGCCGTCGCTTCGGGTAATGTAGATTTTATCCTAACACCGCAAGCGATCGCACAAGAGCTAGCAAAACTCAGCTCTCATCCCTATGTCAAGCACCTATCCATAGAAAAACCATCTGAAATAATACCCGAAAGTGAGGATGCTCTCTCGACAATCTTTCGTTTGCTTAAAACCGCCACAGCAGTAGACTTTAGCCATTACAAGCAAACTACTTTAAAGCGGCGAATTTTACGGCGGATGATTTTGTATAAACTCGAAAGACTGGAAGATTACGTCCAATATCTCCAAGAAAACTCTGGGGAAGTAAATGCTTTATATCAAGATGTACTGATCACTGTTACCAGTTTTTTCCGCGATGCTGAAGCCTTTGAAGCCTTAAAGACCAAAGTATTTCCAGTGATTGTCAAAGGTCGAACACCAGATTCCCCAATCCGCATTTGGGTAACAGGATGTTCCACAGGTGAAGAAGCTTACTCAATTGCCATTTGCTTACTAGAGTATTTGTCAGAACAGGGAATTAATCCATCTATCCAAATTTTTGCCACAGATATTAACGAAGTGGCGATTGATAAAGCTAGACTCGGTGTTTACAAACCCAGCCAGATAGCACAAGTTTCTCGAGAACGTCTACAGCGCTTCTTTGTCCAGGTAGAGGATGGCTACCAAATCAGCAAGCCAGTGCGCGAACTGTGTGTCTTCGCCAGACAAAACCTGATTAACGACCCACCATTTTCTCGACTGGATCTGATTACTTGTCGAAATGTGCTGATTTATTTGAATGCAGCTGTACAGAAAAAACTCTTGCCAGTCTTCCACTATGGTCTCAAGCCAACGAGCTTTTTAATGTTAGGCACTTCAGAGACAGTTGGCGAGTTTTCTGACTTGTTTTCGCTAATAGACAGAAAGTACAAGATTTATGCTAGGAAAATTGCACCTGCTCGACTAGGGATTGATTTAATCAACAGCAGTTATCCCAAAGAACCCGCCAACTCTCAGCCAACAGTAAACGAAGAAGAGTGGAACGACCTAGAAATACACAAAGAAGCTGACCGAATTATCTTAAATCGCTACGCTCCAGCCAGTGTGATTATCAACAACGACCTGGAGATTATTCAATTTAGGGGACAGACTAGTCCTTTTCTCCAACCCGCACCTGGCAAAGCCAGCCTTAACTTGCTGAAAATGGCAAAAGAAGGATTGCGGCTAGAACTACGTACCGCCGTCCACCAAGCAAAAAAGCGGGATGAGGCGGTGACAAAGGAAGGTATACAGATTAGAGAGGATGATCAACTCAGGCAAATTAAAATTGATGTGATTCCGTTACAACCCCCTTTAGTGGGAGAACGCTACTTTTTAGTTATTTTTGAAGATGTACTAGAGGTAGAAACTGCTGTAACAGAGGTCGCCAAACCTGTTAAAAACACTTCCAAACGGCAACCAACAGCACAACAGCAAGAGAATACCCAACTCAAACAAGAATTAGCTACTACTAAAGAATATCTTCAATCAATTATCGAGGAGCAGCAAGCCACCAATCAAGACTTAAGAGCTGCTAACGAAGAAATTCTCTCCAGCAACGAAGAATTGCAGAGTACTAATGAGGAATTAGAAACTGCTAAAGAAGAAATTCAGGCTACCAATGAAGAATTGAATACGATTAACGACGAATTACAGCGCCGGAATATCGAATCAACTCAGGTTGGCAACGATTTGCAAAATCTCCTGAGCAGTATTAACATTCCGATTCTAATGCTGGGCGGGGATTTACGGATTCGGCGATTTACTCCGGTAGCTGGGGAAATTTTCAACTTGATTTCTACAGATGTCGGTCGACCGCTCAGTGATATCAACCATAACCTGAATCTCCCCGACTTAGAAGAGCAGATATTAGAGGTGATTAATACCCTAAATCATAAAGCTCAAGAAGTTCAAAACCAGCAGGGTTATTGGTATGACATGCGAATCCGACCCTACCGGACGATAGACAACAAAATTGATGGAGCTGTAGTCGTCTTAATTGACATTAATGCCCTCAAACACAGCGTCGATCAACTCAAAGTCTCTCGCAATTACACTGAAGCAATCGTTGATAGCGTCCGAGAATCTTTATTGGTACTCGACTTAGACTTACAGGTAATTAGAGCCAATCGCTCTTTTTACGAAACCTTCCGGCTAGTATCAGCAGAAATAGAACAACGCACAATCTTTGAAATTAGGGATGGACAGTGGGATATTCCAGAATTGCGATCGCTCTTAGAAAATCTTCACCCTAGCGAAGTATCTTTTCAAGACATTGAAGTTGAACATCACTTCGAGAATGGATTAAAAACCGTCCGGTTCAATGCCCGGAGAATGCCGCAAATCGACGAGGATATGCCAGTAATTCTCTTGATGATTGAAGATATCACCCACCCCAAGCAGTTAGAAGCAGAACGTACTCGACTCTTAGATCAAGAACAGTCAGCCCGTACTGCTGCTGAGATAGCCAATCGTGCCAAAGATGAATTTATCTCAGTTCTCTCTCATGAACTTCGCAATCCCCTAAATTTGCTTTTGGGCTGGGCGAAATTGCTGCGTAGCCAGCGGCTTGATCAAGCGAGGACTCAGCAAGCACTCGAAGCCATCGAGCGCAGCGCCAAAGCTCAAGCCCAGCTCGTTGAGGATTTGTTAGACATCTCACGCATTACCGCAGGTAGACTGCGTTTAAACACCTACCCAATTGGGCTTACCTCTACAATTGAAGCTGCGATCGAAGTTATCCGTCTAGCAGCAGAAGCCAAAAACATTCAATTAGAAACCAGGCTAAATCCTTCCCCTTCCACCAAAACTGTACTAGGTGATCCATCCCGCTTACAACAGGTGATGTGGAATTTACTCTCTAACGCCATAAAATTCACCCCAATAGACGGAAAAATTGAAGTCACACTAGAGTACACTGACTTGCAAGCTAAAATTCAAGTTAGTGATACAGGTCAAGGTATTAACCAAGACTTTCTCCCCTTTATTTTCGAGCGTTTCCGTCAAGCTGATGGCAGCAGAACCCGCTCGAATCCAGGACTAGGGTTAGGGCTTTCGATTGTACGTCATTTAATAGAACTCCACGGTGGTACAATTGTTGCCCAGAGCGAGGGTGTAGGGCAAGGAGCAACATTTATCGTCAGGCTACCACTGCAAGTAGACTTGGAAGAGAGCGATCTGCCGAGTACTATCGAACCAGTCGCTGCAATAGAGCAACCGGAAGAGGCGATTGATAATATTCCATCAGTGGAGGGTTTACGGGTACTTGTCGTTGATGACGAAACAGATATCCGTGATTTATTTATTACAGTGCTTGAGCAGTACGGAGTTGAAGTAACAGCAGTTGCATCAGTAAGAGAGGCACTTTCAAGACTAATAGCAAACCCTAGAGGATATGATGTACTCTTGTCAGACATTGGAATGCCAGACGAGGACGGTTATGCACTAATTCGTCAAGTAAGAGCGCTAACTCCAGAAGCAGGTGGACAAATTCCCGCCGCAGTGTTGACAGCGTTTGCTTCTCAAGAGGAACGAAGAGAAGCACTCTCAGCCGGATTCCAAATGCATCTTGCTAAACCAGTTGATCCAGATCAACTACTATTCCTAATTGCTTCCTTAGGTAGACGCACGAGAAATATTTAAAAGGGGCAGGAGGCAGGAGGTGTATAATTATCTAATTTCTTCCAACTTCCTACTTCAAACTTCACTCACCATGAGCTACAGAGAACAATTTATTTGGCAGCGTGGAGTCAAGCTTGCCATTAATTGCTATAAACTTACCGAAAAATTTCCTAAATCTGAACTTTACGGATTAACTAGTCAGATTAGACGTTCAGCAGTTTCTGTGCCATCAAATATAGCCGTTCGCGCAGCGTCTCGTTAGAGAAGGTTATGGAAGACGAACACAGAACGAATATATCCAATTTCTACACATTGCTTTAGGTTCGCTTCGAGAACTCGATACTCAGTTGATTATTTCCAAGGAAGTTGGATTGGCATCCCCTGAACTATTTACTCCTGTTTTGGAACAAGTTGATAGGTTTCAAGGAATTTTAGTGTCAAGTATTCAAAAGATAAAGTCTTAAAACCCTCCTGCCTCCTGCCTCACCTCACAAAATCGCATTGCTCCGACTCTTCACTTCCACTCTGGTGTCAGGCGGCGGAAATTGTAATCATTAGCACTGGGATGACAGCTAACACAACTGCCAATCTGGACAGGACGTGGTAACTTAACTCCTGGATGCAAAGCTTTGAAATAACGCGAGTTGTTGACGCGATATGGTGTTTCTTCGTCGTCTAGCTGCACACGGGAGAAAGTTGAAAGATATTTCCACACCAGGATGCGTGGCGGATCGATTAAAGGCTGGAGTTGTGCGCCGTAGTGCTGCGAGTCTTGCAGGATATTTTTCCAAGTTTGGGTAGGTAGAACGGCTGGTGGTATGGCAATGTGACATCTGGAGCAGTTTTCTAAATACAGTTCTTGCCCTAGTTGGTATTGTGCAGGAACTACGTCAACAGTGCCAATTTCAGCGGGGGGAGTCGCACTTTGGGCGTTAGTTGCCAGGGCTAAAAGCCAACCCATAGCTAAACTCCACGTTATAATTACCAGAAGTAAACCGAAAAATTGGCGTTTGAATTCACGTTCGGCGCTTGGCTGTAGTGCTTGGCGTTGGCGTAGCCCGCCGTAGGCATCGCGGATTTTGCGCTTAACAAAAATTGACATTCCTCACATTCCCAAATATTTAAAAGTGGCGCTTGTGCTAATCATAAGACTTACGCAGTATTGGCAGTGTTTCAAATTGTGCGTAAGTAGTTTTGGCAAGCAACACATCTTTCATATCGACAACAGTAATATAAATATCTATTCAGTGCACCACTGACTATGTAAGGAAAAATGTTCTATTAGTTTTAACCTGACTCACTAGAAAAATCAGCCACAATATCTCGGATTTCATTTGCACCAATATCTTCTCGGTCAGATTTGGAATAAATCGTTAGTAGCAAAATACTTGTAGGTGACTCAACTTGATAAATCAATCGGTATCCAGCACTCTTACCTTTTTGGATACTACTGTTACGAACTCTCAGCTTGTAAACAACATACTCCTCACCAATGCCCGCAATGCGTAGGCATAGCCCGCCGTAGGCATCGCCGACAAAATTTCCTTGCTGTAATTGCAGGGTAATCGGTTGAACATCAGAGCGAATATTGCGAAATCTTTTTGAAAGGTCACGCAAGTTTTGTTTATATTCAGGAGTTAAATCGATGAATACCGATAGCTGTTTTTTAAATCATCGAAGTCACTTTGCATTAAGGAATAGAAACCGATCGCAATAATCGCTCAACAACAGTTCTTGAATTGCGTCCTCCTCTAGGAATAAGGCGATGGCACAGAACGTGAGGGACGAGAAATTTCACATCATCGGGAATGGCATAATCACGCCCTAATAGAAAAGCTAGCGCTTGGGCAGCCCGTTGTAATGCTAATGTGCCACGTGGACTGACACCAAGAGTGATTTCCTCATCTTGACGTGTTGCCCGCACTAATTCGAGGATGTATTGTTGCAAGGAAGTTGCCACTTTTACTTGAGAGCAGAGGTAACGCAATTCCTGTACTTCTGCCAAGGTAATACAAGGCTGCAAATTAGCAACTTTTAGACCATTTTGGAGATTTTGCAGCATCAGGAGTTCTTCTGTCTCAGAAGGATAGCCTAAACTCAGCGACAACATAAACCGATCCATTTGCGCTTCTGGCAGGGGAAAAGTACCTTGATACTCGATAGGGTTTTGAGTGGCAATGACAAAAAAGGGTTGGGGAACTGCACGAGAGACACCATCGACTGTTACCTGATGTTCTTCCATAACTTCCAATAAAGCTGACTGAGTACGGGGTGTGGCGCGGTTAATTTCGTCAGCTAATAGCACATTGGTAAAGACTGGCCCAGGCAGAAAAGTAAATTCGCCGCTTTTTGGATTCCAAATGTTGGTGCCAGTAATATCAGTTGGCAGTAAATCGGGAGTGCATTGTAGACGTTGAAACTTGCCATCCAGTGAACGAGCTAAGGATTTAGCAAGCAGGGTTTTACCAACACCAGGGACATCTTCTAGGAGAGCATGACCACCACCTAACAAGGCGACTAGCATTAAGCGTATTGCCTCAGCTTTGCCAACGATGGTAAGAGCCAGATTTTGTGTTAAAGCGTCGATTTTTTCTCTCATGCGGTGCGGGGAGTGGGGAGTGGGGAATGGGGAGTTGGGAGTTGGGAGTTAGGAGTTAGGAGTTAGGAGTTATAAGAATTCTTCCTTAATGCCCAATTTTCCTAAATACATTGTTCCCACTCAGAACTCCTAACTCTGCCAATTTTAGATTTTGAATTTTGAATTTTGGATTGAAATAAAAATCTAAAATCTAAAATCCAAAATTGAATGACTCCAAACTCCTAACTCCTAACTCCTAACTTTTAACTTTCCGCTCCAGCACTCAAAACTTCTCTAGCAACAACGCAGTCAAGTTGAATTTGTGTTTTCAGGGCTTCGAGAGCAGGAAATTTTTGTTCGGGGCGCAAAAATTTAACTAGCTGCACAACTAGTTTTTTACCATACAAATCACCTGACCAATCGAATAAATGTACTTCCGCAGATGAATAAGTACCGTTTACTGTTGGACGATTACCAATATTCATGACGCCCAAGTTCTCACTAGGAGCGGTATCTGATGTTTCATCGAGAGTGAAAACGCGGACAGCGTAGACTCCTTGGCGGGGTAAAAACTTTTCTTTTGGTAGTTGGAGGTTAGCGGTGGGAAAGCCAATTGTCCTGCCCAATTGTTGACCTTGAACGACATCACCAAGGAGGGTGTAGGGCCGTCCTAGTAATAGATTTGCGTTTTCGATGTCTCCCTGCTCAAGGGTTTGGCGGATCAATGAAGTGCTAATGCGGGCATCTTGAGCCGGAGTAGTACTGACGCAACTGGTTTCGGTGGACGAATCACCTGTATAAGTTTGTAAGGGAACGATGGTAACGGGAATATTGTGCTTGGCGGCAAGTAATTGCAAATCTTGAGCAGTACCACTGCGCTTTTCGCCAAAACAAAAATCCTGCCCGATGCTAATTCGCTGGCATCGCAGTTGTTGCACGAGAATTTTTTCGACAAATTCTTCGGGGGTCAACGCAGACAATTCTTTGTCAAAGGGTAGTAGTACCAGTTGTTCTACCCCAAGCGATCGCAATTGTTGGACTTTTTCATCCAGTGGTGTTAACAAAGTCCGGGGTTGCCCTGTAAAGAACTCCTGTGGATGGGGGTCAAAGGTGACAACTGTTGAATAGGTATATTCTTGATTTGTCAGTTGATTTTCCTTTGACTGCGGACTACTAGCTACTGACAAGTGACCACCAGCGTGCAAAACTGGTTGAATTACCCTTTGATGCCCAAGATGAACACCATCAAACTTGCCAAGGGCAACAGCAGTCGGCGTTAGTAGCCCTTCACTCGAAAAAGCAACCCGCACAGAACACCCATTTTTAGACAAATTTAGCACGTGGATTCTGAGATTTTAGGTTTATTTTAGCTATCAGCAGGAAGCTACCCTATGGTAAACCGCCTTCAGGAGGACATTCACCAACTGCCTATGAGGTCTTGTGCTAGCAGCCAGGGTCTTGATGCCACCCCTTTAAGCTATCAGCCAAAAGCCTAACCCAAGGGAAGTCGCCCAAGATGGTTTTTTGTGCCATCAGCTTGATAGCTAATTGCTAACTCCAGATAACCCCAAATACCAAAGCTAAAAAGGCTCTAGTTCCGTGTTGAGACTTCAACAAGGTTTTAGGGCGATCGTCAGCCGCAATCTTAGGGCGTCTGTGGGTGTCTGGGCTGTGTTGGTGAATCTATAAAGTTTATCCTCCTGTTGTCGCCCCAATCCTGTAATAGGCGCTTTGACAACTCTGGGCAGGGCTGTCTCACCGTACAGCCAACAGGGACGCTCTCGCGCTGAAAGCTTCTGATCACCAATCTAATCTAAAATCTCCAATTCCTCCGATCGCAATCTTTAAGTAGAAAACTTGCTAATAGGAAAAGATTCTGATAAGACAACTGAGGTCGGAACCTGAAGTACCAATCCTTCCCGTGCCATAATAGCACCAGGAAATTTTTCAGCGGCTTCTTTGCCGACACGATCCAAAAAATCGTCATCGTGCGCGGGGTCGTGGTGGTAAATCACTAAAGTTTTGACGTTAGCAGCTTGTGCCACTTTTACTGCTTCTTGCCAGGTAGAATGTCCCCAGCCAATTTTCGGGGATTTTGGCGAGTAGTATTCCTCGTCTGTGTAGGTAGAATCGTAAACCAGAATGTCGGCATTACGAGCTAGCCACAGCACATTGTCATCAAGTCGATCGGGAAAATGTTCAGTATCAGTAATGTAAGTAGCTGCACCACCACGCCAGTTAACGCGGTATCCTATAGCTTCACCTGGATGGTTTAAAGGTGCTGTTTCTATGGTAAGGTCATCAATATGGATTGGTTGCCCCGGTCGAATGTCGTAGAAATTTAAATTGGCTTGCATAATTTGCAAGGGTACGGGAAAGTTCGGGTGCAACATTTGATCGTTGAGGCGCTGTTCTATGGTAGAACCATCAGGTGCGATCGCGCCGTAAATATGAAAGTCATTCCCCTTTACAAACCCTGGAGTAAAGAAGGGAAAACCTTGCATGTGATCCCAGTGAGAGTGGGTAAAAAATATGTGAGCTTCTAACGGCATTTGGCGCAACAGAGATTGCCCCAAAACATGGAGTCCCGTGCCAGCATCGAAAACTAAGCGTTTATCGCCCGTTTGCATTGATATGCAAGGGGTATTACCGCCGTAACGAACAGTGTGTGGCCCTGGGCTGGGGATGCTGCCGCGAACGCCCCAAAATTGTACGGTAAATTGATTCTCTATCCTAGACATGAGTGTTGCTTGCTGGACTGAGCGGGCGATAAATGAAAGAATTGTTACTTATTTTGTCTAAGTTTATGCTGTCTGACTGATTTTGCTAGAGGGAAGATTTCTTGGTAAAACAGCATATCCTGTTTCTGGCTGATTGTGTAAATGTGAATGAAATAGTCAGTTAGAATTTCTGAGGTTTTGGGGTGAATGTGTATCAGTTATTTCAAGATTGCCCCTACGTTATAGCCTACATTTTTCCGTGATGCATTTGAATAACCACATTTTTATCCCGATAAATCAAATTATTCCCGGAAAATTGAATTCCCACTCCGATAATTTCTCTAATCCAGTTGCGTAAGTAAGATTGTATTGTAACGGAGTAATACTGATGTAGTTTTTACGTACAACTTCTACATCTGTAGGTACATTTTGAGGCAAATTTAATCCGCTTGGGGGTTCCACATCCTCAATTACCTCTCCGGTTAACCAGTAGTACGTTTTTCCACGAGGATCGACTCGTTTATTAAACACATCAATGTAACGCCGTATGCCTTGACGGGTGAGAGTAACTCCGGCAATTTCTTCCCATTTGACGGCAGGAATATTGACATTGAGCAACATTAAATCTGGCAGAGGTTTTTGGGCTAACTGGTCTACGAGAACTGTGGCAAACTTAGCAGCCGCTTGAAAGTCTTTAGATGTGTGACTCATAAGACTTAGCGCTACACTGGGAATACCTTCAATTAGACCTTCCATTGCCGCAGAAACAGTTCCAGAATACAGAATTTCGGTTCCCAAATTCGCACCTTGATTAATACCAGAGAGAACTAAATCCGGGGGAGTTTCCAGCAAAGCCCACAGCGCCAATTTGACGCAATCTGAAGGCGTACCATCACAAGCCCAAGCTTTGACAGCAGGATGAAAAATCTCTTCAACAATTTCGGCGCGAATCGGTTGGTGTAAAGTTAACCCGTGTCCAGTTGCCGATCGCTCTCGATCTGGGCAAACTACACTCACATCATGACCAGCCTCTGCCAAATAGTTGGCTAGGGTACGAATCCCCAAGGCAGAAATGCCGTCATCGTTGCTAATTAGTAATTTCATAGTCATTGGTCATTGGTCATTAGTTATTAGTTATTTGTTATTAGCCATTTGTCAATGTCTGAGGTCACAAGCGGCAAAAAAACATTTATACTCACTAGACAGTGTGGCGGAATTTTGCTTACCTTTAAGACAAGTTGCTCAATCCCCAAGTCTTGTTAAGTAAGATGTTAGCCGGATTTACGAGCCTGCTGTACTAACCCAATTGTCTATAACTGATAAACAGAAGTTTGGTTTCAACTCTCACCTTTGGATGATGTTAATGATATGACTGTAAGTTTATTTATCGAGCAGTTCACAGCTTTTGACTATAGACTAATGACTAATGACCAATGACTAATAACTAATGACTAGCAATTTAGAAGCTCAACTTTTAGCACTGCGGCAAGAAGGAGAAAAAGCGATCGCAGCCGCCGACACCTTAGAACGTCTGGAGGAACTCAGAGTTAACTATCTGGGTAAAAAAGGGGAACTAGGGGCACTGTTGCGAAGTATGGGGCAGATGAGCGCAGAGGAACGACCAAAAATTGGAGCGATCGCCAATACAGTCAAAGAATCCCTGCAAACTAGTCTAGACCAGCAACGTGCCGCCTTAGAAGCCGCGCAAATTCAAGCTTTGCTAGAGGCGGAAACTCTGGATGTAACTATGCCGGGAATTTACAGCCCCCAAGGTCGCATTCATCCCCTCAATGGAATTATTGACCGGGCACTGGATATTTTTGTCGGTATGGGCTACACCGTGGCTCAAGGGCCAGAGATGGAAACAGATTACTATAATTTCGAGGCTCTCAACACCCCGCCTGACCACCCCGCCCGTGATATGCAGGATACCTTCTACCTGCCAGATGGGAATCTTTTACGCACTCATACCTCGTCAGTGCAAATTCGTTACATGGAAAGAGAAGAACCACCGATTCGGGTTGTGGCTCCAGGACGAGTTTATCGGCGAGATAATGTAGACGCGACTCACTCAGCAGTTTTCCATCAAATAGAACTTTTAGCCATTGATGAGGGACTAACTTTTACAGACCTCAAAGGTACAATTAAAGTATTTTTGCAGGCAATATTTGGCGATTTACCAATTCGCTTCCGCGCCAGTTATTTCCCGTTTACTGAACCTTCTGCTGAGGTAGATTTGCAGTGGAATGGGCGCTGGTTAGAGGTGATGGGCTGCGGTATGGTCGATCCAAATGTACTTAAGTCTGTGGGTTATGACCCAGAAGTTTATACAGGGTTTGCTGCTGGTTTTGGTGTAGAACGCTTTGCAATGGTGTTACACCAAATCGATGATATTCGTCGCTTGTATGCTAGTGATTTACGGTTTTTGCAGCAATTTTAGGCATACGTAATAGTTATGTACTGCAAGCAAGGTAACAATAAATAATGACCTCAGTTTCCAAATTAGATCAAGTTCTAGAAAGCATCGAAGACTTATCAGTAGATGAACAAGAAACACTAATTGATCTGATACGTCATCGACTGGCAGAACGGCGGCGTTCTGAAATTGCTGCTAATATCGCTCAAGCACAGGTAGAATACCAAACAGGTAAAGTTTTCCGTGGAACAGTTACTCAAATAATGGATGAGTTACGTCAGTGACAACTGTAGTTCTGGCATCATCGTTTAAACGAGCATTTAAGCGATTGGTAAGACGACAGCCAGAATTAGAAGAGCGAATTGAAGAGCGGTTAGCACTACTAACCGCTGATCCATTTGATCCACTGTTGCAGACCCATAAGCTTAAAGGCAAACTATCTGGAGCTTGGGCATGTTCAGTAGATCATGATTGTCGTATTGTCTTTAACTTTGTACAAAATATAGAATCTGGTGAAGAGGAAATTTTGCTAATTGATATTGGCACTCATGATGAAGTTTACTGAGTTGTAGGTGCTGTTCTACTGATTGGGAGAGGATTGAGGCAATGCAGGATGAGGATATTGATCTTTCTGACATTCTAGAAGTGACTGAAGAACAGATGAAGGAAGCGGTGCTGCGGGTTGGCGGAAAACCTACTGAACGGTTTCAACAACGTGGTAAACGTCTAACGCTTGAGGAATATTTGAAGTATGACGATCGCACGGATAGCCAGTATGAACTGGTAGCAGGTGAGTTAGTTTCCATGCCACCGGAAAGCCCAAAAAATGTCCAGATATCTCTATTTTTGCTGGTAAATTTCCTCAAGTTCGTCCCAGTCAATCGGTTAAGTAACAAAGTTGAAATTGTTGTTGCTGGTTCTCGTGCAACAACTCGCATTCCTGACTTAGTTGTGCTGACGGATGAACTTGCAACAGCCTTAGAAGGTGCAACGCGATCTACAATCACTGTGGATATGCCACCTCCGGCGCTGGTTGTTGAAGTTGTTTCTCCTGGCAAAGCTAACGAAGATCGGGACTATCGCTACAAACGTTCCGAGTATGCTGCAAGGGGAATTGCTGAATATTGGATTGTTGATCCACAAATGAATAGAGTTACCGTACTGATGTTAGTTGACGGGTTTTATGAAGAAACCAGATTTACAGGAAATACTGCGATCGCATCTACTATTTTCCTAGAGTTACAGCTAATGGCAGAGCAAGTACTAAATGCTGGATAAAGCAATGCGGTTAAAAGGCAGACAGACGAAATTATTTTAGAGGTGCGATCGCCGTTAAAACTTTCATCATCTTAAACAGTAAAATATAGTCAATAATTCCTACCCAAAATTCATGCCATGAGTCAATGGCCTTTTTACCACAGGATGCAATAATCGCAGAAGAAAAGCTAACCAAGTATCTGCTTGTGCTGTTGTCAAAAGACGATAAATCTAAATTTCTGGCTAGGGCTGGATACACACTAGACAACTGGCAACAACTAGAACGGGATCTACGCGCTCAAGTTTTAACGCAACCTGCTGAGAGAATTGAAACAACTCGCTATGGTCATAAGTATGCCATTCATGCGTGTCTGCGAGGGATTAATGGCGTTGAATTCAATATTTTAACTGTTTGGATGGTTGTCAGCGATACAACCAAATTTGTCACCTTAGTGCCAGATCAAGGAGCCAACTTATGAAGGTACAGTACCCCCTATTCTCCCAAGTTGCTTTAACGCAGGATTTACCAGAATACAACCTGAAACGAGGGGATGTTGCAACAATTGTGGAACATTACCCCATGCCTGAAGGGGAAGAGGACGGGTATAGTTTGGAAGGGTTTGATCTGCCCCATATAACTATCGAAGTACCAGCATCTCAAATTATCCCCATTACCCAGTGGCAGCAAGAAGAAATGATTTTAGCCAAGTTACGCTAGCTATCTGAAGCGAGGCTGTTACAATTACAAGACTATCTCGATTTTCTGTTGCAAAAAGAAGAGTCTGAGCATCAGAGTAGGTTACAATCTCCTACGTAAGTATTTGGTGAGAAAGTTTTTTGCGATCACTTCTACTATTTTCCCAGTTGGGCTGGTTATAAAAGGATGTTTTAAAAGTCAGAGTAAGCTAAAAATTATGCAAGCCGTCGAACCATGATTTGCATCATGGTTGCTGTTTCCACTGATTGGCTATCAACATAGCAATCAAAATGTCAACTTTTTATAGTTAAGAATTATTAAAGGAATTTGACGAACAAAACAAAAAATAGTTTGATTAATGTAAGAGTTTCTCGTCTAGGCTTAAGATGATGTTCGTCCATAAGTAGCAATGGAACATAAAATCACACTAAGCCCAATATTGTCTAAAATAAAAGTAAGTTATTGTCTTATAAGCGAGCTATAGAACTAGAGCAAACGTATCTTATTAATAAAGGTCATTGTATTATATTTAGCGCTAAATTTCTGAATAGCTGACCTTTATTGATAATTCAGATAGATATTGATATATAGCATAGCGTGAAGCCGAAAATACTATTGATATTTTCTGGTTAATTTTAGATATATTTGCGCTGGCTATAACCTGTATTTTTGCGTTTATTAGTGCTTTAACTTTGCTTAACAATTTTTCATCAAAACATCTTAGGAATCAAGAAAAATTACACCTCTCATGAATAGTTTAGTGAGGATAAAAGCATGAAAACTAACTTTACAAAAGTAAGTTCGCTGAACTTCAGTCGTATCGCTACACTCCTAGCAGTTGGAATAGCAGTTTCTATAGGAGTACCTGCATTAGCTGCTGTTTCAAGGACTACGGTGAAACCCAATACTACTTCTAGTGGTTATATTAGAGGTGGCACTGAGGATAATGGTAAAAACATATTGTATGTTTGCTCTGCCATTGTTGATGGAGAGTATACGCCTGGAAAATACTATCCACCAAATGGAAGATGCTACGTTTCGTGGGGAGGTAAAGAATATTATCCCTCCTCTAGAATTTACCTATACAAAGCAAATAGCTGGACATGGGGAAATTTTCCAGGGTACACCGTTGGCAATAATCCGGTAGGCGGCACTGAGAATAATGGTAAGAACAAATTATATTTTTGCCGAGCCAAGGTTGGTGGAGAGGATACACCTGGGAAATATTATCCACCAAATAAAACCTGCTACATTCCCTGGGGTGGACGAGAATACCAATTTAAGAAGTTCCAGATTCTCTTTGCAAACTAAACTGGTTATTGGCAACTTTTGGTAAAGATGGAGAGAAAGAATTTTTCTCACCGACTTAGCTTACTCACGGTGGTTAGTGTCATTCACTAACCACCATGCGTGAGGTTTTATTTAACTATTCCTGAATGACCTGGAATATCTGCCAAAGGTTCAAATCTACCGCCTAAGTATTTGGCGAGAAACTCTTCTGCGATCGCAAAAAAGTGCAAGCGATTTTCTGGTCTGGCAAAACCATGTCCTTCATCACTGTAAAGTACATATTGCACTGGTAAACCAGCTTGTTGCATTGCGTTGACAATTTGATCGCTTTCTGATTGTTTCACCCGTGGATCGTTTGCACCTTGACCGATGAGTAAAGGTTTTTGAATCCGGTCAGCGAAAAATAAAGGCGATCGCGATTTCAGAAACTCCTCTTCTGTCTCCAAGTTACCAACGCGATGATAAAGCATTGCTTTGATCGGTTCCCAATAGGGCGGTATAGTTTCTATCAGGGTAATCAGGTTACTCGGCCCGACAATATCCACGCCAGCAGCAAAGATTTCGGGTGTAAAAGTCAACCCCGCTAGGGTGGCGTAACCTCCATAAGAACCGCCCATAATCGCAATCTTTTGCGGGTCGGAAATACCTTGTTCCACTAGCCAGTTAACAGAATCAATCAAGTCATCGTGCATTGTGCCACCCCATTCCCGATTCCCAGCATTCAAAAATGCTTTGCCATAGCCAGTGGAACCGCGAAAGTTGACTTGCAGCACGGCATAACCACGATTAGCTAGCCATTGCGTTGTGGGAGAGAAACCCCAAATATCCCGCGCCCAAGGGCCGCCATGAACCAGCAGTACTGTTGGGAGATTTTGCGTAGGTATTCCCACGGGGGTTGTCAGGTAACTATGGATAGTTAAACCATCCCGCGACTCGTAGGAAATCGGTTGCATTGAAGCTAACTGCAACGTTTCCAGTTTGGGTTGGTTGCTAAAGAGGAAGTTGCTAGTTTTGGACTCTCGGTTGTAGGCATAGTAATAAACTGGGCCATCGTCAGTTCTATAAGCTAAAGCCCAAGTTTTATCTTCTAAGTCTCGGCTAATTATAGAGAATTCTCCAGAACGCACCTTGGCGATTTCCTGAAAATCTGCGGCGATAGTGCGATCGATTACTCGCCATTCCTGTTTATCTTTGTAGAAAGAAACTGCTTGAATAACTCGCGTCAGTGGGTGAATAATTATCCCCACAATATCATACTGCTCATCTTCAGCAATGATAGTTTCTTGACGGGTATCTAGGTCAACAGCTAGCAGACGTTTGGCATTAGCATCATGATTCCCTTGAATGTAAAGGGTTTTGCCATCATCTGAGAAGCTAACAGAATTCCCTTCCTCTTCTGGCCCCCAGTGGCGAAGAATTTCCCACTGTTTATCGGGTTTCTGCAACAATAAATCGTAACCACCATCGGGTGTACTAGCTGTTGCTGCACGTATTTGTAACTCAGCATCAGATGTCCAACTGATAATGTTACCGGGGTTATCAGTGTCGAACTCAACTGCACCATTTTTGAGGTTGATACGGTAAACGTCAAACTTTTGAGGATTGTTCAAGTTCAACGCTACCAGCGCTTCATTTGGAAATTTGGGTTCTAGTTCCACAAGTTCGGCCTTCACACCCTGGAATGGCGTTAAGTCACGCACAATCTGGGAGTGAATATTAACTAAGTGGAGGTGAAAGTTCTCATCGCCATCCGAGTCTTGCATATAAATCAACTGGTCGGCGTTATAAGTCCAGAAGAAAATGCGGATACCACGCTTTTTGTCAGCAGTTAGTATCTTGTCGTCTTCTTGTCCTATAGTTCGCAACCATACTTGCAAGACATTTTTCTCATCAGGGGCGATATATGCCAAATACTTGCCATCAGGGGAGAGTTGTGGGCTGGTTTTTTCAGGATTCCCAAACAGAATTTCGCGCGGAATTAACGGTGGTAGGGAGGGCGCTTGAGCAGATGACATATTTTTATCCTCTACTTGACCTCTTTATTGTTACTTAGTTATGAAAATGACAATTCATCCTATTGGGTGAACCTAATTGGAGAATAGGGGATAGGGTAATACAGTTCACTTAAAGAAATTTATCTATTAAGGCAGGCTATTCTTGAGCAAGAGAAGCGAGAGGAGCAGAAGATACCAATTTGTAGCGTTTATTTAGAGAATTGGTGTTACAGTCAGCGATTACTAAAACTCGTAAATGAGTCTTTGATATTCGGCGACGAGTCTTTTATACTCGCCGACGAGTCTTTGATATTCGTGAATGAGCCTTTTATACTCGCCGACGAGTCTTTGATATTCGTGAATGAGCCTTTTATACTCGCCGACGAGTCTTTGATATTCGTGAATGAGCCTTTTATATTCGCCGACGAGTCTTTTATACTCGTGAATGAGCCTTTTATATTCGCCGACGAGTCTTTTATACTCGTGAATGAGCCTTTTATATTCGCCGACGAGTCTTTTATACTCGTGAATGAGTTTTTTATATTCGGCGACGAGTCTTTTATATTTGTGAATGAGGTTCAGAACTCCATTAATGAGCCTTTGATACTCGTGAACGGAGTTCTTGTATGGAATATTTTATTGACTTTTTATTTTTTAAAGGAAACAGGGCAGTTTAGCGGCAATTGTCACAATGTCCGCAATGCAAGTTAGCTGCTTCTTTGTCAAAACCAAAGGCATTTAACAAAAACTGCCAACGACACTGCTTAGTTGTTAGGTATTGCTGCATTTGTTTGGCGGCGTGTAATTGAGTTGGTGGCTGATTTCCCGCTTTTTGTCCAATGCTGTAATGAAAAGGATCGAGCCAGTTTAGCTGACCGTTACTGTGGAGTAAAGCTAGCGCCGTCGCACCTTCGGGAAATTGTCGGGTTACTGCATTCACTTCTCCCTGTTTTGGTAATTTTTTCACAAGTTGCTGTGCTATTTGTTGTTGCGATCGCATTTGTTGTTGAAAAAATTCCTGTCTTTGCTTATCCCCTGAATCTAACCACCCCGTAGGTTCACTCACTAATGTTAACGCCTCTGCTGGTTTCCCATCCCTTCCAGCACGGCCTATTTCTTGCACATATTCAGATAACAAATGTGGCGCGTGAAAGTGGGCAACCCAGCGAACATCTGATTTATTAATCCCCATGCCAAACGCACAGGTACAAACCACAAAAGGTATTTTACCACTTAACCAGCTTGCTTCTACTTCACGGCGTTCTGTTGCACCCAATCCCGCATGATAACTAGCTGTTGCATAACCCATCTCTGCTAACCATTGGGCTAAATCTTCGCTATCTCTCCGAGTGCGAACATAAACTAATCCCGATTGTTGCGGTCTATTTTGAATAAACTTTAATAATTGTTGTTTCCTACCTCGTGGTGTCCAAGCGATGCGAACGCTGGGATGCAAATTCGGACGGTAGGGATTCAAGCGGAAAATCTCTGGTTGCTGTAATTGTAAAACTGTTTGAATAATCTTTTGGGCTGAAGGGTCAGCAGTAGCGGTAAAAGCGGCGATACTAATTTTTGTTCCTGGTGGTTTTGATTTGAGCAATGCCGGACGCACCGCCCCTAATCTGCGATAAGCTGGGCGAAAAGTATCACCCCACTGCACTAAACAATGAGCTTCATCCAAAATTAAGCCATTAATTTGCAATTGTGGCTGACATAATCTTTCCCAAACTGGCACACTGAGCAAAGTTTCGGGTGATAAATAAAGTAATCTTAGCTGTTGACGTTCCAAAGCTTGCAGAGTTGCACGGCGCTGAGATGAAGATAATTCACTATGCAAAAGTGCTGCTTTTTGGTGGCTTTGTAGTAATTCCTGAACTTGATTTTCCATTAGTGCCACCAAAGGCGAAACTACCAAAGTTAATCCTGTTTGTAGCAATGCAGGAAGTTGAAAACAAATCGACTTCCCGCCACCTGTGGGCATAATAATCAGCGCATCTTTCTGTGCCAATAAACTGCTGACAATTTCTCCCTGCGGTGGACGAAAATCTTCATAACCCCAGATTTTTTTGAAAGCAGTGCGGACTTCTTGCCAAGATTTGGCTGTAGACTGATTCATAATCAATGATAGATGCACCCATATCCTTGAACACTGAATATAGCCTCTGTTATCCAGCTAATGGTTCAGTAATTTCATCATCTTAGGTTGAATCCACTGACTGCCCTGCGGGAAGTCAAAAGTCAAAAGTCAAAAAAATAAAAAATAAAAAAGGATAAAGCACCATTATTCATTTATGGAGAAAGAAAAAAATGTATTTCATCGAGTAGGCGCAAGAAATACGGTGTTTGTTTACTTGCACCTAAATTTATTTATGGGGTTCTTACTTTTGATTACAATAATGAATTAAAATTAAACCAATTCGCAATTCGCAATGACGCTCGAATACTCGCTAACGCTGCGCTAACGCAATTCGCTTTTTCCGTTTTGTAATGGGGATTTAGACCCCACCACAAAACTTATCGGTTATAGAACCGGGGGACTTAAACCCACCGAATTTGTTAATTATTACGTATTAACATATTAAATAAAACATTCAGCCAGATGAACGAAGAAATAAAACATCGATTTTACATCAGCACTGATAAATCTAAATTGGATATTCAAATTATTCATGATTTTTTACAAACTTCCTATTGGGCTGAAAACATCCCATTAGCTACTGTGGAAAAGTCAATACAAAATTCTTTATGTTTTGGACTTTATGAAGGTAATCAACAAGTCGGCTTTGCGAGAGTTATCACTGATTACGCAACTTCTGCGTTATTAAAAGATGTTTTTATTTTAGAGCCTTATCGAGGACAGGGTTTAGGAAAGTGGTTTATAGAATATATTTTAGAATATCCAGAATTGCAAGACGTCCAAAGATGGTTGTTAGGCACAAAAGATGCTCATGGACTTTATCGCCGTTATGGTTTTAAAAATTTGACAGAGCCAGAAAAAATTATGATGCGTTTAAATCATAATGCTGATCAAGTGTAAGTCATACCTGCTGGATGCTGAAACTTGCTCACTTGGTGATCTGAATAATCTGGAGGTTTTCTTGATCGCCACTCTATTTCCTGATCATCAGCAATGACTGTATCCGTATCTTGTACCCCCAGAGGGGTAATTTTGTAGCTTGATCGTTACCTTATTTCTTTAAAATACACCCGAGCTGACGGTGCATTTGGATCTTTACTAGCAAAAGCGCAATATGCATGGGACTTGATTTGTCCATAGGTTTTTAAGAAGTCAAGACAACTGTGACGATCTTTAAAGGTGGCTACATAAACTATAAATAAATTTTTATCTAATAAATTGGGGTAATCTGGTATCCAGAACACTCCTGATTGACTAATTCCCTGCGTCTGTAAAATTTTCACTTGCTTGATAGCAATTTGCAGATTTGGGAAACTAGAATCTGCTACGAAATGAAAAGAATTAGGCAGATTAGCACTGTTTGTAATTGGTGATTCAGAAGTTGTCCCTATTTGATAATTTGCCGTTACAGGTGGATCAGATAATGAAAAAGGGGTTTCTGTAACTTGTGGTTTTGGGAGTAGAGAAGATGTAGCTCCTCTATATCTCCCAGATTGAGGAGAGTTTGCTAACAACAGACTAATAATTACACAGCCACCGATTAATCCACCTCCGACTAAAGTACTGCCAATAAAAATAGCATTTTGTTTACTGCTTTGAGCCACAGGCTCTAGGATCGTAGAATTAGTCAAAGCAGACAGCTGGGTAAACATAGGTATCTTTGGAGCAGTCGAATTTGCAATTTTCTGCAAAGCATCTAGCATCGCTTTTGCAGTGGCATAGCGCTCCCTAGCGTCAAACCGAATTGCTTTCTTTAACACTTCTATCAAATTCGGACTTATAGCATCCCTATCCCAAATGTTTTCTCCAGTGTAGGAGTCCGTCGTCAATTCCTGTGGCAATTTTCCCATCAATAAATAAATAGCTGTTAGCCCCAAACTATACAAGTCACTGGCAAAAACTGCACGCCCGGCTGCTTGTTCACTAGGCATAAACCCTGGTGTACCAATGACAATTGAATTGCTAACACTTCCTTCATCATTCACCACTGTTGCCATCGTTTCTCGCACTGCACCAAAATCAATTAAAATCGGTTTGCTATCAGACGATCGCACAATAATATTGTCTGGTTTAATATCACGGTGGATGATGCCTTTGCTATGTACAAATTCCAGCACTTTTAACAGACTGATTAAAATTGGAATTACTTCACTTTCACTTAAACAACCGTTTTGTTTGACTTTTTGGCTGAGGGTTTGTCCGGAAATCCATTCTTGTACTAAATAAAATTGACCAGATGCTTGAAAGTAGGCGTACAGCGTGGGAATTTGATTACTAGCTCCTCCCAGTTCTTCGATGATGGCAGCTTCTCTTTGAAATCGCTTTTGCACCAACTGGTGAACCTGAGGATTGTCACTAAAAGGTTTGAGTTGCTTAATTACACAACGGCGTCCCGAAGGCATCTGGGTATCTTCGGCTAAGAATGTTTCGCAAAATCCCCCAGTTCCAAGTACGCTGATAGTCCGATAGCGATCGCTCAAAAGTGTTGAGATCATTTCGTTTTCTTGATTCAGGTTTGTCTAGAAGCATTTTTTAAAATTAATCGAGTACAACTGCCACTTTGCACAACTTTGGCAGTGCATAATTTTTGGTATAAATTATTAAACCAATTCGCAATTCGCAATTCACAATTCGCAATTACGTTTTGTAATGGGGATTTAGACCCCACGACAAAACTTACTGGTTATAGAACCGGGGGACTTAAACCCACCGAATTTGTTAATGCATTTTACGGAAACGCACAATGCATAGCCGCAAACTGATTTTTTGGTATATCGTACCAATCCCCGTTCTAAAACGTAACTCTCAAAATCTGGATTCGCGAGTCGGGAGTCGGAAATGTGAATTTCTAAATTTACGTTCTGGAATGCAAATTGGTATCAATTATGAGAATATCACAAATCGTTCATCCACTACTCAATGCCTAATCCCCAATCCCTATTTCCTAAGAATTACTCAAAAGTGAGAAAAAATAAAACTTGATATGAAATAATCCAGCATAATGTTAACCTGATGTTCCAAGCAGATATGGCTATGAGTAGCACCTACGACCTACGCCTGATAGCGCTTTCAATTGTGATTGCAGTCCTTGCCTCATATACCGCTCTTGATTTAGCTGGGCGGTTAACAGCAGCCAGAGCATGGGCTAAACTCGCTTGGTTAATTGGCGGCGCAATCGTTATGGGCATTGGTATCTGGTCGATGCATTTTGTCGCCATGCTAGCCTTCAGTCTGCCTATGCCTATGGCCTATGATATCTTGACTGTACTGGTTTCGATGTTGCCTGCGATTATTGCCTCAGGAGGCGCACTTTTCCTAGCCAGTCGCTCAATCTTGACCATTTGGCAATTACTGATTGGCGGCACTTTAATGGGCATTGGTATCGTGTCCATGAACTACATCGGAATGCTGGCGCTGCAAGTAGAAGCAACCCGCACGTATAACCCAGTGCTGTTTTTACTTTCTGTAGCGATCGCCATTAGCGCATCGATTGTGGCACTATGGATGGCGTTCCAACTACGCATACAGACCAGCACAACTGTGTGGTGGACTAAGATTGGTAGTGCGCTGTTCATGGGGGGAGCGATCGCTGGGATGCACTATGTAGGGATGGCGGCAGTTAGCTTTACGCCGACTAACCCAACAGTAGTATCTACGCCAGGGTTAGTAAACAATTCTCTAACGGTGCTGGGTATTTCCATTGGTATTGCCACATTCGTCATTCTGGGTTTTGCGCTGATAACTTCGTTTATAGATCAACGTTTGACTGCCCAAACAAAGCTTTTAGCACAGCAAGAAGCCGAAGCCAAACGTTCACAGTTGTTTACAGAAATTACGCTGCAAATTCGGCGATCGCTGAACTTAGATGATGTCATGAACACAACTGTTCACGAAGTTCGTCAAGCATTGAAAACAGACCGTGTAATTATGTATCGTTTCAATAGTGACTGGAGTGGTACCATCATCGCCGAGTCGATAGCAGCAGGTTGGATGAAAACCTTAGGAAAAACAGTCAATGACCCCTTCCGGGAAAATTATATTGAAATGTACAAAAATGGTAGAGTTCGAGCTACCAACAACATTTTCCAAGCTGGTTTTACAGATTGTCACAGGGAAATTTTAGAAGATTTTGAAATCAAGGCCAATTTGATTGCACCTATTATCCATAACAATCAACTTGTCGGCTTATTGTGTGCTCACCAATGTTCTAAACCTCGGCATTGGCAAAAGTATGAAATTGATTTATTTAGACAATTAGCAATTCAAGTTGGAATCGCCCTAGAACAAGCAAGTCTATTAGATGAGCTTGAGCAGGCGCAGAAAGTTCTACGGCTTCGCGATCGCGCCATTGCCTCAGCTAGTAACGCCATCTTCATTACTGACCCCCGTCAGCCAGAAAATCCGATCATATTTTGCAATGCTGCCTTTGAAAAAATTACAGGTTACTCATCCCAAGAGGTACTCGGATGCAACTATCAATTACTGCAAGGAGCCGACACAGATCCAGCTACCGTCACACAACTACACGACGCAATCAGCAATTCTAGAGAATGCCAAGTTGTGCTCAAGAGTTACCGCCAGGATGGAACTTCGTTTTGGTGTGAATTAACGATTTCTCCAGTGCCAGACGCATTTGGACAAGTAATAAATTTTATTGGAGTGCTATCTGAAATTACTTCGCGCAAGCAAGGGGAAGAAGAATTAAGGCGTAGTCAAGAAGCTCTCCAAGACCAGCTGCTAGAACTTCTTTATAATGTTACAGAGGTATCCAAAGGAGATTTAACTGTTCGCTCTGAAGTTAGAATCGGCAAAATTGGAATATTAGCTGATGTTGTTAATAGCATTATTGACAGCCTGCGGCAGATTGTCACTCAAGTCAAAAAAGCTGCCTACCAAGTGAATGTTTCTGTTGATGAAAACTCTGATGCTATCCAGCAATTGGGGAATAAAGCGCTCAAACAAGTTGAAAAGATTACCTATGTTCTTGAAGAAGTAAATAAGATGAATCTGTTGATTCAAGCAATAGCAGATAGCGCTCACCAAGCCAAGGAAGTAACCGATACTGCTTCTGCTGCGTCAGAAGCAGCACATGCAACAATGGATTGCACTGTGCAAAGTATCTTGAATTTGCAACAGACAATTGCACAAACAGTTAAAAATGTCAAATATTTGGGCGAGTCTTCTGAAAAAATTTCCCGTGTTGTGTCAATGATTCACCAAATCGCCGCGCAAACCAACTTGTTAGCCACTGATGCTAGCATTGAAGCGACGTGGATGGGTAATGAAGGTAGAGGCTTTATTAAGGTAGCAGAACAAATTGGTCAATTAGCTGTACAGTCTGGCGAAGCAACACAAGAAATTCAACACTTCTTAGAAAACATCGAATTGGAAACTAGCGCAGTAGTCAAAGCCATAGAATTGGGAATGACCGAGGTGGCGCAAAGAGTAAATCTTGTCCAAGATGCCAAGCTGAACCTAGAACATATTTTAGAGGTGTCCCACCAGATTAATCATTTAGTGCAGTCGATTTCTACGGTAACAGGATCTCAGGTGGAAACTTCGCAAGCGATCGCATCTTGGATGAAACAGATTGCCGAAGCCTCAAAACACACCGCAGATTCGTCTTATCTTGTCTCTAACTCTCTACAACAAACAGTAGAAGTGGCACTCCAATTACAAGCATCTGTCGATACATTTAAAACGGCGGTAAGCTAACGCGCCTACATATTGCACAAACTCCGTGTAGACCGTCATTAGTCATTAGTCATTAGTCATTTGTATTTACTAAGGACAAAGGACAATTGACAAAGGACAACCTCACCAGTTGATGTACAACTTAAATGCGTAACAGCTTACTATAGGAATCCGATTTGATTATTGAAAAAATCTAAGTATCTGTAGCCTACCAAAAGCTGGATATGGTAGGCTTTGCCCACCCTACGTATATTTCTTTTGACTTCACGGCGGTACTAGCTTAGGCAAACCAGTGCGATGCGATCGCTAACCCGCATTGACCAGAAAACGAGACGCGAGCTCCTAGACAAGAGTTCCCCTGGCTAAAATCATGCTTACCTACACTTTGGACAAATAGCTATTTTGTATCCACTGTTGGAGGAGCGCCGATATCAGTTATTAAGCAGTACATTGAGAATCAAAAAAATGTCTAGTTACGGGTGTCAGCAACACTTAATTAATCCAGATTCAGAGTTAACGGCGATTTTAGAATTCTGTTGTGGTGAATCAGCGAAGCTTGCTAATTGCGGAACATATTACGCAAGACAGTTATATTTTAAAACAGGCAAAATACCTACTAAGTTCGACTTGCATAAATTGTTTAAAAGCAATTTACATTTTCAGGCAATGTATTCTCACGTTGCACAACAGTGTTTAACAACAGTTGCAGAATCTTTCAAATCATACATCGGATTACTCAAAAGTATTAAGAAAGGAACTGTAGACCAACGCCCTAAGCTTCCAGGCTACCGCAAAGGTGGGTTAGCGCTAGTTACCTATCCAAAAGCTGATGTCAAACTTAAAGATAAACTACTACGTTTTCCTCTCGGCAGTAAAGTTAAAAGTTGGTTTGGGTTAGATGCTTTCTATCTCCCAATGCCTTCAAATCTTAATTTTGCAGACATTAAGGAATTTAGAATATTGCCAAGAAACAAATGTTTCTACATTGAATACGTGTATAAACAGCATGATTTTAATGTGGAGTTAGACCAATCAAAAGTACTAGGAATCGACCACGGTTTAAACAATTGGTTAACCTGTGTTTCTAATACTGGCACAAGCTTCATCATTGATGGAAAGCATTTAAAATCAATGAACCAATGGTATAACAAGCAAGTTGCGACTATCAAAGAAAATAAACCTCAAGGTTTTTGGAATGAGAAACTAGCACATATTACTGAAAAACGTAATCGCCAAGTTAGAGATGCCGTTAACAAAGCTGCAAGATTAGTCATTAATCATTGTCTAGATAACAAGATTGGCACTGTTGTATTCGGCTGGAACAAAAGGCAAAAAGATAATGCCGATATGGGGAAGAAAAACAATCAAAAATTTGTTCAAATTCCTACGGCACGTTTGAAAGATAGAATTGCTAAACTATGCAAACAGCACGGCATTCAGTTTGTAGAAACAGAAGAATCTTACACTTCAATTGCATCATTTTTAGATAATGATCTGCTACCTAAGTTTCGTGAAAAACCGGAAGGGTGGCAATATAGCGGAAAACGGGTTAAACGCGGGTTATACCGGACGGCTAAAAATATTCTCTTGAATGCCGATGCAAATGGCGCGGCGAATATTGTAGCCAAAGTAGCGATAAAGCTAGGTCTAGAACTTAGTGGAATCAGTAGGGTGTCTTTGATAGCACCATTGAAAGTTCGTTTGTGGACTCTTCAAGAATCCCCTGCCTTATAGGCATGGGGAGTATCAAAGTTAGATTACAATTTTAGGTATAGTTTCTCTGACTGGAGTTGTTCATCGGGTGATTCAATCCGATTCAATGACAAAGCATACCAGACAAGTATTACTTAGTGCGCTCAAGGTGGTTGTCTTATGCCTGACACTGTTCCTACTATGCACAAGCAATAGTTGGGCGCAAATTACTACTGAGAGCAAAATTTCTCCGCTGATTGAGAAGCTGATAGATAACGATGCCCACATCAGAAGCCTTGCAGCAGATGCATTAGTTAATATCGGTTCCCCAGCAGTACCGTCTCTGATTGAAGCTTTGAAAAATCAAGATAGTAATCTTCGCTGGCACGCCGCTTCAGTTTTAGGAGATTTGGGTGCAGAAGCAGCACCAGCCGTTTCTGCCTTAAGTACGGCATTGCAGGATGAGGATGGACAAGTCCGCCTGTACGCCACCTTAGCTTTAGGAAATATTGGTACAGCAGCCAAAGCAGCAGTCCCATCGTTGATGGCGGCATTACAAGACAAGGAGCAATTCGTTCGCATTTATGTTCCTTCTGCACTCAGAAAAATTGGTGTAGAAGCGAAAGTAGCTGTCCCAGTATTAACTGCTGCCTTAAAAGATAATAATCCCACTGTACGTTACAATGCTGCATATGCTCTGGGTGCAATGGGTACAGAAGCAGTATCTTCTGTCCCGAATTTAATTGCCCTGTTGAATGATAACCAGTTTTACGTGCGTTTGGGTGCTATCAAAGGTTTAGGAGGAATAGCGGCAGGCTTTCAGGACAAAGCAAATGCTTTACCTACCTCCAAGTTGCAGAAAGTCATCTCAGACTTTGAGCAGGTATTGACAACTATACAAAAATACAAAGATAAATTTACAGAGACGGACATTAAGCTGATACGTCGCCCTCTCAATGCCCTGAAAGCAGAAAAAGAAACTCGCCTTTTTGATAGAGTTCTGGAATCACTATTTAAACATAAATTCCTCTTGGGAATTGCCGCCTACATTATCTTATTGCCTTCTATTTGGTTAATTCTCTTGCGGGTAGCCCCTTTATGGTTGTTGAAAATTAATAACGCCCTCAAACCTTACACAGACTTTTCCCTGCCATTTATCAGCGTTAATGTACCTCTGCGATATGTGCTATTTGTTGGGTGGTTTCATTACCATCCCAGAGTATTAGATGCATGGGTAGCTAAATATATCAAAGCAGCCCGCGAACAATTTCCCAAAAAGGATACAGTTAGCAGTCGCGCTTGTTATATTCCCATTCCTGTTGTTCTGGATGGTACAACAGTTCCCCAACTGATGAATGAGAATTTGCGCTCAACTTTCGAGAAACAACGGAGCTGCCTAGTAATTGGTGGGGAAGGGGGTGTAGGTAAAACCAGTTTAGCGTGTCGAATAACTGGGTGGGCAATGGCTGAGACTGAAGACCAACGACTCTGCAAACATTTGATGTTACCAGTGCTTTTAGAAGAAGAATTTCGGGTAACTGAAGGTAAGTCGCCGCTTTTAGAAGCCATCAGAGGACAGTTGCAAGCTTTGATTGATGAACCAGAGCCAATTTGTCAAGAATTACTGTTACGTTTGTTAAGAAAGAAACGCATTCTAGTAATTGTAGACCGGTTCTCAGAAATGAATGCGACTACACGAGAAGCAATTGAGCCGGAGTCGCCAGAGTTTCCGGTGAATGCGTTGGTGATTACTTCCCGAATTGAGGAAAAGCTGGGGCGAGTTAATAAGACGATAATTAAACCTTTGCGGATTGAGGCGAATAAACTATCGTCCTTTATGGAAGCTTATCTCATGCAGCGAGGTAAACGCGATCGCTTTACTGACCAAGAATTTTTTGACGCTTGTAACCGTCTTTCTTTGATGGTCGGTCAAAATAATATCACTGTCTTGCTGGCTAAACTTTATGCCGAACAGTTAATCGCCAGTAAAGACGTTACATCTAATATTTCTGCATTGCCAGAGAATATTCCGAATTTGATGCTGGGTTATATCAATGAACTCAATCGTGATGTTACAGACGAACAATTTGATGACCGCACTGTTCATCAAATTGCCAAAACCATCGCCTGGGAATGCTTGCAGCAAAGTTATCAACCAGGAACCGCCAAGCGTGTAGATGCAGTTGCTGCATTAGCAAATTTGGGTATTGATGACCCCGAAGCACACCTCAATTATCTGGAAAAGCGCCTCCACCTGATTCAAACTATCGGTTCTGCCAAAGACAGAATCCGTTTTTGTCTCGATCCTTTAGCTGAGTATCTTGCAGGTTGGTATTTAATCGAATTGTATGGCAATAACGATGGTAAATGGCGATCGCATTTTTTCAAAAGAGCAGATGATTTAGTCAAAACAGGCAGACAAGATGCCATCAAAGGCTTGTTGTTGGGGGTGCGAGATTGCTACTTATCTGAGGTTCAAGGTAGCAAAGAAACGGACTTTGTACCCCAAAAGTTGGGTAAACTGGCTGGGTTGACACCTTCAGTCAATACACCAGCGACTACTGTGCAAACAGTAATACCATGAACGGCATTTTTTAATTTATTAAAATTTCTCTGTATCCCCTCATCAGCCCTAATAATAAGTCTTCAATTGCAGATTTTTGATGATAATCATATCATGTCCGCGTAATCAGTTATGATTCCCATAGTCATTGTCACTATTGATGATTAGGGATACAGTTTTTTTTGGCTTTTGCATTGCATCAAGGGTAAAAACGACTTGTTGACCACAAAACTCGGAGATTAATTGTTGTAGGATGTCTACGACGGGCTACGCCTACGCCACTTCATTAAATTATTTTTTCAATAAAATACTAGACGGGAATCCGATCAATTTGACCTAATTTTGGACAATATAAGTATAAGTAGATGGACAAAAATATTTACAGTCATTGCGAGCGTTCGCAATGACATTGTGTAATTAATTCTGTCCTACTACTTAGTTTTCAACTAAAGCATAACGATAGATAATCAATCATCTTCATCAGAGGTGGTTGTGAGATCCTCAGTAGTCCCCTGTTTACCCTGACTTGTCAGAAATACAAATACGCGATTGAGCCGCTTCACCCCACTTAGGGTAATCAGAGTCAGTAAGCCTCCCAATAATCCCATTTGCCACAGACCACAACCAATTGCAGCCCCCAACCCGGCCGCCGTCCAGACACAGGCGGCTGTAGTTAAACCCTTTACTTTTGGCGTTGCAGATTTTCTTGGAGACTCTTGTAAAATCAATCCGGCTCCGAGAAATCCAACCCCCGTAGCTACACCTTGAATTGTGCGACTCAGTGCATTAGTAGCAGCATAGGGACTCTCGCCCTCAGCCTGCAAAGGAATCATCACGAATAGTGCTGCTCCCATACTCACGAGCATAAATGTTCTCATCCCTGCTGGTCTACCCCCTTGCTGACGGTTAAATCCAATCAAGCAACCAACCAGGAGCGCCAAAGACAATCTAAACGCTATATGTGGCCAATCGTTGGCAGCAATAAACATCGGCCCCATTGCCTTATTTCTCCTAGAGACAGAACGGAATTTTGCGCCTATTGCCAGTGGGTTGGATGGCTACCCAGGTTTGTAGCTGAAAACCTAAGTACAGTACATCAATAGGTTTGGCGTACATTAAGGTTAATTTAACAGAAGGTTAGGAATAAGTAAACTAATATACACAAAGCTGCCACTGCTGTATTCTTCCTAGAGACAGAAAGAAGGGGACAAGGGGAGATGAGAGAGTGAGGAGAAAAATTAATAACCAATGACAAATGACAAATGACAGATAGAGATACCGGAGTTTTATGAAAAACTTCTTGCTTGGTTAAGTAAAATATGTGATACTCTAAAAACTATAAATAAAGCACGGTAGTTCTATCGAATTACCGTAGTTTAAAAGGGCAGGATTCATGCAGCTACTATGGTTCATCCCAACCCACGGCGACGGACGTTACCTTGCAACTGCTACAGGTGGGCGGGCAGTAAGCTTTCCTTATTTGCGGCAGATTGCCCAAGCGGTGGATGACCTTGGTTATACAGGGGCATTGCTGCCCACAGGCCGTTCTTGCGAAGATGCTTGGATTGTAGCGTCAACACTGGTATCACTGACGCGACAGATGCGTTTTTTGGTGGCGATTCGTCCCGGCTTGGTATCACCTGGAGTTGCAGCGCGGATGGCGGCGACTTTTGATCGCCTCTCTGGGGGACGCTTGCTGATTAATGTCGTGACAGGTGGCGATCCCGTAGAATTGGCGGGAGATGGCTTGCATTTGGAGCACGATCAGCGCTATGAATTAACAGATGAATTTTTAACAGTATGGCGAGCGATCGCTAGTGGTGAACAGGCCAATCTCCAAGGCGACTATCTCAACATTCAAGATGGGAAACTGCTGTTTCCACCTGTTCAAAAGCCATATCCGCCCTTGTGGTTTGGCGGTTCCTCTGCCGTTGCTCAAAAAATTGCAGCCAAGCACGTAGATGTCTATCTGACTTGGGGCGAACCACCGGCGCAAGTAGCCGAGAAGATTGCATCAGTTCGCAGACTTGCTTTATCAGAAGGCCGAACTTTGCGGTTTGGGATTCGCCTACATGTGATTGTGCGGGAAACCGAGAGTGAAGCTTGGGATGCGGCGAATCAATTGATTAAGTATGTAGATGATGAGGCGATCGCTAAAGCCCAAAAAGCTTATGCTCGAATGGATTCAGTTGGACAACAACGGATGACTCAATTACACCACGGTAATCGTGAGGCATTAGAAATCAGCCCGAACCTGTGGGCGGGAGTCGGTTTAGTGCGGGGTGGTGCAGGAACAGCCTTAGTCGGCGATCCCCAAACCGTAGCAGCTAGGATATTAGAATATGCTTCTTTGGGTGTTGAGTCTTTTATCCTTTCTGGCTATCCCCACCTAGAGGAAGCTTATCGAGTTGCAGAACTTCTATTTCCCCAGCTGCCATTAGAGAATTTACCCGCAGTGGAGAAGCAACATGTCTTAAGTCCATTTGGTGAGATTGTGGCAAATGAAGATTTCCCTAAGCAAAAGCCTCAAGAAAGAGCAACGTCCATATCCTAGTAATTATGAACTAGGAGATTAACAGCCATGCTGCACCAACAAATCGACCAAAAAATCTCAGAAAAAGAAGCGTGGGCATTGCGTCGTCAATTGGGAGTACCTAACAATAAACGCTTATGGGTGCTAGCTTGCATGGATGAACGTTTACCAGTGGAAAAAGCATTAGGAATTGGTGAAGGAGATGCTCATATTTTCCGTAATGCTGGGGGTTTAGTTACAGATGATGCGATTCGGTCAGCGATGTTAACTACACAGTTTTTTGGCACAAAAGAAATCATTGTTATTAATCATACCGAATGTGGCATGATGACAGCATCAGGAGATTTTCTCAGTGAGGTATTGCGAAATCAAGGTATTGACGTAGATCGAGTTAGTGTCGATCCTGCTTTGCCAGAATTGAAGCTACCAAAAGGCGTTTTTTCCAAATGGATCAAAACCTTTACCGATGTGGATCAAATCTGCACACAGCAGGTGGAATTACTACGTAATTCTCCTTTAATTCCCCAAGATGTAGTTATTCATGGCTACATTTGGGAAGTAGAGAGTATGAGTTTGCGCCGTCCCGATAAACGTCTGAGCGATCAGGTCAACACCGCATCAGCGATGAAGACCAAAACTGCAAAACATACTGAACCCATTTCAGAAATTGGGAGTTTAATTGAATGACAAATATTTTAGCGATCGCAGGTAGTCCAACCCATCCATCTAGAACCTATGGTTTGGTCGAATACACTGCCAAGCTTTTACAACAAGAAGGCTTGCATGTAGATATTATTTCAGTTCGGGATTTGCCTGCTGAAGATTTAGTTTTTGGACGATACGATAGCCAAGCATTAGAACAGCCAAAAGCTTTATTAGCAAAGGCAGATGGTGTGATTATTGCCACCCCAATTTACAAAGCTGCTTACACAGGAGTGCTAAAAACATTTCTAGATTTGCTGCCACAAAAATCATTAACAGGTAAACCCGTCTTACCAATTGCTCTGGGTGGAACGATCGCTCATTTATTGGCAATTGAATATGCCCTAAAACCTGTCTTATCTGAATTAGGAGCGCGGCATATCCTAGCTACTATTTATGCAGTAGACAAACAAATTCAACGACAAGCTGATAACAGCATCTTGTTAGATGAGGAAATTGAGCAAAGACTCAAAGATGTCCTCAAGGAATTTGTGAAAGCTGTAGAATACGATGCCGCAGCACCTCAAGAATTGGTTCATGCCAATTAAATAATCAAATTTATACCTCCGTTTGCTCGTAGCGGATGGGTAATTTTTACCCCTCTGCTACCTTTCATAGGCAAATGTGAGCATATTAATTACTGTTAATCAGCCTTCTTTTTCCTTTCTGATAAAGCGCTAACTCATTAGCAATGGCGTAATATCAAGTCCGGCTAATTAGTTATGATTCCCGAATCTATGCAGAAACCCAAAAACCCTTCCCCTCTGCCCCTCTGCCCCCCTGCTCCTCTGCTGCCTTAATGATAAGTCTTTAACCGGACATGATATAACCCCTTGCTGTAGGCGATCGCGTGTTTTGGGCTACGGGAAAATAAGAACTTAGAAGAATCTGCCCGTAGTGTGTTAAAGCATTTGGAGGAACTGAAGCGCCCGTTCTCAACTATTAGTCCAGTAATTTCTCAGTATTGGAAACCTCTATTTCCATACAGGCAATATATTTAACAAGGAATTAAATTGCGAGTTCCTATGGATATAATTGCGAATGAATTTCTGAAATTGAGTAATTTTCAACGCGCTTGGGAAAAAGTAGCAGAAAATCGAGGTTGTGCAGGTGTAGATGGAGAAACTATTGATAAATTTGCTAGCAATCAAACCATTAATATTTATCAATTGCGAGATGCCGTTAGCAATAGTACATACCAACCTCAGCCTTGCAAGCAGGTAATTATTCCCAAAAAAAATGGCAGTCGGCGAGAGTTAAAAATACCTACAGTGCGGGACAGAATTGTTCAGCAGGCTTTGCTAAATGTGCTTTATCCAATAATGGAGGACAAATTTTCGGCAGCAAGTTTCGCTTACCGTCCTAATTTATCATATCTCAATGCAGTTGAGAAAGTAGCTGAGTTGCGAGACAATGGTTATTGTTGGGTGTTAGATGCAGATATCGTTAAATTTTTTGATAACATTGTTCATCAAAGGTTATTAAAAGAAGTCAGAATCCATATAGATAATTCGGGTATTTTATGTTTGATTAAATCTTGGGTATCAGTTGGGGTATTAACTGAAGAGGGAGTGGTATTACCCCAAAAAGGCATCCCCCAAGGTGCAGTAATTTCGCCGATACTGGCCAATATTTATCTGCATGAATTTGATGAATTTATCACCGCAACAGATTTAAAACTCGTGCGCTATGCAGATGATTTTCTGATTTTAGCGTCTACTCAAAAGCGGATTTTACAAGCACAATTAGAAATCATCAGTCTTTTGGATTCTATGGGATTGATGATGAATGCAGAGAAAACCCAAATTACTAATTTTGAGCGGGGTTTTCGATTTTTAGGTCATGGTTTTTTAGAAAATGCGATTTTCCCGCTAGATATTAACTCAGAAAAGCTGAAATCTGGGATAGAGAAAAGTAAAGGTAAAAAAAAAGTCCCAACATTAAACAAGAAGCCCAAGCAAAGAATATTGCAACCTTAGAAGTTGAGACGATATATATCCCAGAGATGCAATCTAATATCGCGTCTCTACATCAACCCTTTATTGCAGAAACAGAAGCAGAAGAATTATCTTCAGACAGCGACAACGAAGATATTACACCTTTTCAAAAAAATATCTGGAATCGAGAAATGGCAGCTATATATTTAATTGAGCAAGGAACCTCAATATATAAAGACTATCAACGCTTTATTATTCATGTCTCCGAAAAACCTAAAATAGAAATTCCCGTTCGAGAGGTTGAGCAGATTATAGTTTTTGGCAATATCCAGTTATCAACCCATGTGATTAATGCTTGTCTTCAAGAAAAAATTGCTGTGCTATTTCTCAGTCAGTCTGGTCAATATCACGGTCATTTATGGAGTGAAGAATCTAGCAATTTAGATAATCAATTAATCCAAATGCAAAGGCGGAGTGATGATTATTTTCAATTTAGCATATCTAAAGCGATTGTTTTAGGGAAGCTGATGAACTCTAAGCAATTATTAATGCGATTTAACCGCAAGCGCAAACTAGTAGAAGTTGAAAAAGCTATCTTCGGAATTAATCAAGATATTGATTCGCTAGATTTTGTAGATAACTTAGATTCATTGCGCGGTTATGAAGGAATTGCCGCAGCGAGATATTTTCCGGCTTTTGGCAAGTTGATTACCAATTCTGCTTTTAGTTTTTCTCAAAGATTTCGTCAACCACCAACCGATGCTGTCAACTCTTTATTGAGTTTTGGTTATACTCTTTTATTTAACAATGTTTTAAGTTTTATCATTGCAGAAGGGCTTTCTCCCTATTTGGCTAATTTTCACTATGGTGAGAGGCAAAAACCCTATTTAGCGTTTGATTTGATGGAAGAATTTCGCTCGCCTGTCGTTGATGGTTTGGTTTTAAAGATTATTAATAATTCTATCTTCAAACCACAAGATTTTGATCTAGTTCCTAGTACGGGAGGAATCTATTTAAGTCAATCTGCGCGAAAAGTTTTTCTGAAGCAATTTGAAACTCGAATGAGTGAAGAAGTTTCTCATTCAGATTTGCAATCTCAAGTAACTTATCGTCATGCGATTCAGTTGCAGGTGAGACGATATAAGCGTAGCTTGTTATCTTCGGTGAGTTATGAACCTTTTTTAAGAGCTGCTTAAATGTTAGTTGTTGTTGTGTATGATATTCCTGACGACAAAAGACGTTCAAAACTATCCAATTTTTTGGAAGGCTATGGGCAAAGAATCCAGCTTTCGGTTTTTGAATGTTTTTTAAATTTGTCAGAAATGCAGCAACTTTACGATGATGTCAAGAAGCGGGTTAAGGCATCTGAGGATAATGTGCGGTTCTACTGGATTTCTCAGGAGGCTGTTAATAGAGTGCTAACGATTGGTGGTGAATCTCCCCAACCACCGCCAAAGTATTATGTAATCTAGGTTTAGGGAATTTTAAGAGGTTTTGTATCAGCTTCATCTACACACCTCGGCGAATGGCTGAAACCATATCTTTTTCGTTGAGGTGTGTCGATTGCTTACAGGGAGAGGGTTTGAGGTATGTCATACGCCAAGTTTTTCGGGAGGATGTACAATATTTTTAGAGGTGTGTCGATTTGGCGGCTGAAACCCTTACTGGGTAAAGGCTCCTAGACGAACTCCCTACCGATTGGGTTAAATCGGATTAGTTGGAAACGTTCTTGTCTTTGCTGTAAAGTTGCCGTTGGCCCCTACCGATTGGGTTAAATCGGATTAGTTGGAAACGCCAAGCGGCATACCAACGCCAAAGTTTAACATCAGCCCTACCGATTGGGTTAAATCGGATTAGTTGGAAACTTCAAGCTGCTCTCTAGGAAAGTTGGGATTGTCACCCTACCGATTGGGTTAAATCGGATTAGTTGGAAACTTGTTGCTGTAAAACGAAAAGACGTTGAGCGGCAGAACCCTACCGATTGGGTTAAATCGGATTAGTTGGAAACTTTTACTGCCAAAAGTACTTCTACTTCAGGAACAGTAACCCTACCGATTGGGTTAAATCGGATTAGTTGGAAACAAGGGAGTATTAATTTTTAATTACTTGACAATGTACCCCTACCGATTGGGTTAAATCGGATTAGTTGGAAACAATGTAAAACTTCATAATGGATGTACTTAAAGTTAACCCCTACCGATTGGGTTAAATCGGATTAGTTGGAAACAAACTTCCATATCCTTTCTTTTTACAAAAGTCTTTATCCCTACCGATTGGGTTAAATCGGATTAGTTGGAAACCATTTTGTGCCTGGGAGGGACAGTTACCAGCAATCCCTACCGATTGGGTTAAATCGGATTAGTTGGAAACTTTTCTAGTTAATTTATCAAATCTTCCTTGTTTAAACTGAACCCTACCGATTGGGTTAAATCGGATTAGTTGGAAACAAAGTAGTCAACGCGAGTAAGGTCATGTCATTAGACCCTACCGATTGGGTTAAATCGGATTAGTTGGAAACAAAAAAGCGGTGGCTACGCACTCCAGCAATATATGCGGATAACCCTACCGATTGGGTTAAATCGGATTAGTTAAAATCCCAAAAAAAGCCCTCTAAATTGAGGGTTTTTATCTGCTTAATAACATCGCTACAGCTTATTTAAGCTGCATCAAATTTTCTATACTTAGCAAGTTTGTATTGAATATCATCCAAATAAATAACTTCATCAGCTACTTGAGAAAGTTGCTCACTCAACATACTCTTCTTAGCAACAACAGTAACTTTCACACCTCGACGCTGAACTTCTTCAACAACTGGAATAAAATCTCCATCTCCACTGACAAGAATCACATCATCTCCTTTTTTAACTTCGCCAATAATATCAACAGCTATTTTCACATCGTCACCGACAGTTTTAAAACTTTTACTATCAGGTCGCGCTAAGATAGGAAGCCCGATGACTTCATAACGCTGATATTTTAAATAATCAATAAACCGCCTTTGTCCATCATTCATAGGCGAATGAATACCAGTATAATATTTAAAATTAGTCCGGCTAGCGTCTTGGGAAAGTTCTATCCGTAAAGCATCATAATCTAGTTCAATTTGCAATCCATCAACAGCAAAACTTAAATTATTACCATCTATATATACACGAGTCATAGACTCTTGAGATTGTGTCAGAGGTAGAACAGAATTTGTGTTGTAGTTGACCTTGATATTTTCTGGTTTTTGAGAAGCAGCTTTTTCATAAAAATCTAATTTTTGCTCCAAAGTAGTAACTGTTGCTAAAACAACCTTTTGTTGATGCTGTAATTTTTGAATATTAGCAAGATGTAGACGTTGACGAGTATCCTGAGTTTGAAATTTCTTTCCGAGTTTATTTAGCTCGTTTTGCGTCTTTTCAAATTTAGTTTGCAGACAGATATTCTCTTGCTTAAAAGCAGTCAACTGTTTTTCTTTATCTGCATTGACTGAATTTAGTTTGACTATGAATCCTAGAGAAATAGCACCAAATCCAGTTACTTCACCCAGACTTCTAAGCATAGGTTGCTTGATAATCGAACCAGTAATAATGCACCCAATAGAGAAACCCGCTGTCACAGAAATTGCTTGAGTTAGCTTCATATATTTATTTTGTGGTATTAATTTTGCACAAAATCAAAATATCAAATACATGGAAATCGATTATTCCAATCACGTCATAACTTTGTAGAGACGGCGATTTATCGCGTCTCTTGCCTTAGCCGAATAGTATTGATTGAATTCAGAATTCCAAAACAGACGAGGAAAGTACCCTTTCCAAGCATAGGTTTTAATAATTGACATACAAGCACAAACCCAAAAGCAATCAGGGAAATATATGGTAATAACTCGCCGCGTCATGATTCTTGCAGATGGTGATAATACCTTCTTAGCAGCACAAAGTTTTAACAGAAAAATAGACTGGCCAAAAATCCGTGACTATCTAGCCGACCCAAAAGAAGGAAGAGAATTAATTGAAATGGTGATTTATGTCGGTTTACCTCCAGCTAGAGAACGATTTGAAGAACAGCGAAAAACTAAAGAAAAATTTGTTTATTGGGCAAGGAGTAACGGTTTTTTAGTCGTTTCAAAAGAAGGTAAAGCTAAAGGAGATGATTACGAAACCAATATAGATGTTGTCATGGCTATGGATGCAATCCAATTAGCTTTAGAAGTTAAACCAGACATTGTTGTTTTAGTAACGGGAGATTCGGATTTTGCTTATTTAGCAGAGAAACTTAGAAGACGGGGGATACGAGTTGAAGTTGCCTCTGTAGAACAATCTTTAGGTAGTGAGTTAAAAAACTCTGCGAATAGTGTTGTTGATTTGATAGAAGTATTTGATAAATTTAACGCCCAAAATGGGAATCAAAATCTTCACCGAATTGGTAACTCGAATGTTTTTGATTAAGTAGTTATTAATCATTTATCCAAATTCAATCAATGGGAAAATCATGCAAACAGTTAATGGAAAGTTAATCACGAAAGAACAAGGTCAAATAGAGGCAATCCAACAGCAAACGGAAGGAATAATTCAACGCTACCAAAATTTAGAATCGCAGTTCACAGCTATTAACCAACAAAAAGATGCGAAATATTTACAGGAAATAAATGCTGTAAAAGTCTACCTACAAAAGTTAGATAAAAGATTGAATCTGTTGGAGCAGAATGTATCGAATCAAGCCAAAAACTTCTTGTATCTCAAGATTAGTGTTGCTATTGGATTAGTCAGCTTATGGTTCTGGTTTGGGATGAATAATCAACCTGCACACCACGAAACTAAACCTAAGAAATATACAGAGTCTATCCAACTACACCATGACTCAAATTGACTGATAAATTCATCCACTAATTGTAAATAAACCGAGGAGATGTCATGAGAGCAATTATCAATGGAAAACTGACTGATTTACCAGAAGGTGTCACAGTAGAAGATTTAAGAAAGAGATTACCAGAAATTGGTAATGATGACGTTATGGAAGAAGGGTTTGGTGGAACTCGACCTCTGAAAAATACAGAAGCACTCAAAGAAGGTTCAAAGGTATGGACTGTTCCCAAAATTGTTAAAGGCTCTAGAATTTGGGATTTGAAATTTTAGATTTTTGGTTTTGTTTCAAATTAGGATTAATGGTGGTGAAATATGACAGTGACAATTAATCAAGAAAAATCCGGGTTTAAAGCAACTGCAAGATTGCTAGAAGAACTCAACATTTTAGAAAAGGTTGCCAAGAATATTATTGTTGGTAGCAAGACTATTGGCAATATTAAATACACAGCTATTTTAGTTAAAGGGATGCCGTTATCATCAAAAAAATTCACTGTTTATAATAGTGATGTTTTGTTTTTGTTACCACTAGATTATCCCAGACTTCCCCCAATTGGTTGCTATCTTAACTACCCTTGGAATACGACAGGAGAAGGAGACCATCACTTTACCAGACAAAGTTACTATGGAGCGCCATTTTTAAGCGATGAAGGATGGTACTGGTATTGTGTTGGTCTAGGTGGAGGGTTTAATCGAGAGGTTTGGCTCAATTCTTGGAAACCCACGAATCAGGTTGATAAAGGACATAATCTAGCTACATTATTTATCACTGCACGTCACGCAATTAACAGCGATGAATAATTTGTCATTTGTCATTTGTCATTTGTCATTGGTCATTTGTCATTGGTCATTTGTCATTTGTCATTTGTTATTCTTTCTCAATTAATAACTAAGTAGTCGAGTGTAATTAGGTATCAGATAATAACCTCACCGTCAATCCTGGAGTTTAGTAAGGAGAGAAGCCGGAGATAGGGTGAGGTTTGATATTTAAGTTGACTCAGTTAATTTGGAATTAAACATCACTCATTGAGGGTAAAATAACATGAAAATTCAGAAGCTAACACCAGAAATTTCTCTACATATACCCCCGCAAATGTGGAAGCAGTTTCGCCAATCAATCATCAAGTCTCGGACTATGAATGAAGAAGTTATTGGTTTCTTTTTCTGCAAACGTCAGCAGATATCAAAAAATAAAATTCGCTATATTCCCAAAGCTTGGGTTGTTCCTTTACCTGATTGTTACGAAGGTCAATCTGCAAGTGGATTGGTGTTAACACAAAAGTTTCACTGGTATCTGCTCAAAAATTACCTAAGTAAGGGATTACATGTGGTACATATACATACCCATGCTGGTGATATGAGTCCTGATTTTTCCTGTGTTGATGACCGTTATGAATCGGAATATTCTCGATTTATTGCGTCGAGTTTTCCTAAAAAACCTCGTTTGATTTCTGGAGTATTTGACGAGTCGTTACAACAATCTCAATTTCGGATTTGGGATAGAAAAGGAGAAAGCTATCAGAGCATTAAATGCCATCAATCATGGTTAGAGCTTTCGGAAAATAGAGAATTATTGAATAATCCAAACCTGCCAAACAATATAGAGTTAATGTTTGTACGGCAGAAGATATTTGGTAATACTTGTCAAAAGCAACTTAATGAACTCAAAGTTACTCTCATAGGCTGCGGTGGTATTGGTTCAATTTTTGCTGAATTATTAGGTCGTTTAGGCGTGAAAAACTGGGTACTAATCGACCCAGACCGTTTAGAAACAGTTAACCTGAATCGAATGCCTGGAGCTACACAAGAAATGGCTGACCAACGATGGTATAAAGTGGATTATGTGAAATACTTAATTAAGAAAATCTATCAAACAGGTTCTTGTGTAAAAGCCATACCAACATCAATTGAACATGAATTAGCTCAACAAGAAATTGCTTCTTCCGATTTAATTGTTGTGGCTACAGACAATCATCTTTCGCGCCAAGTCGCCCAAGAATTAGCCTTGGAATATATGCGTCCTTTAGTTTGTCTTGGTACTCATATAGATGTTAATAAATCTGATAATACACCACGGATGTATTGTCGTGTGACTGTTCCGCCCTTGGGAGGTGGCTGGTGTTTGATGTGTGGGAACATTATTAATTTGCAAAGAGCAGCTTTAGAATCTGCACCTGTTGAGATTAACCAAATCGCTGCTAGTGCTGGTTATTTAGAAGGTATCAATGACCCCTCTGTTTTTTGGTTAAATAGTATTTGTGCTAGTACAGGCGTTGGGATAATTCACGGGATGGTGAGTGGTTTTCTAAATTTAGATGCTGGAATTGACTGGATTTATGAGTTTCCTGGTTCTATTTGGCATAAAACAAATATAGAGCATTTAGAAACTCCTGATTGTTATTTTTGCTCATCAGCACTGTTCGGTTAAGGCAAGAGACGCGATAAATCGCCGGTTAAGGCAAGAGACGCGATAAATCGCCGGTTAAAGCAAGAGACGCGATAAATCGCCGGTTAAAGCAAGAGACGCGATAAATCGCCGGTT